>JAQVXB010000023.1:0-4034 GCA_028709405.1 Candidatus Shapirobacteria bacterium | reverse complement strand
CCCCAGAATCAGAAGTACTTCCCAATACTGTTCCTGTCGGTGTTGGAGTTGGTGTTAAAGTTGGCGTTACAGTCGGTGTTACCACTGGTTCAGGAATAAACAATGGATAAGTATTCGTCCATTCATACCAAACTGGAGTCGTAAAATCCCACGGAAAACTAACACCAACATCGTATATTTGATGAGATATTGAATAAAATTCTGTTGAATCAGACACTTCGTAAGATACTGTTGTCGAACCAATTTCGTTCAATTCATAGGTGTCGCTATTATACTCATTCAACATTGCAATCGCGTCTAATAAAGTACCTTCTGGTTTATACCAACCATTATTAAACAAAAGACCATCCGCTGATTGACCCAAAAAGACATCATATTCGAATACTCCTACAAAACCACCAAAATAGGATCCACCAACTCCAACAACATCTCCCACCGAATAAGAATTATAAATTACATCTCCACTATTATATCCAATTAAACCACCAACCACCCCATCAGTATCTGTTCCAGTTACAGTTCCAGATGCATAAGAATTAATTATTGTTCCTAAATCATATGAAGGCGAGATTGAATTAAAACCAATCAATCCTCCAACCACAATTCCTGAAACATCACCTGTTGCATAAGTATTTTCAATATGACTATTATGATTAGAACCAATCAATCCTCCAACATAAGAATTACCAGAAACCTGGCTCTCTGAATAAGATTTAAACACTCTTCCATTATTATTAAAACCAATCAATCCTCCTATATCTGAATCAAAACCATTAACTGTCCCTGTAGAATAACAATTTTCAATTTCTCCCGATTCATTTTTACCAATTAAACCACCAAGGCGAGAACCCCCATCAATATTAACTGAAGAATTTGAATTAGTTATCTTAACAAAATTATTATTACCAACTAAACCACCAGTCTCCATTCCACTATCCCCCACATCAATTGATCCAGAAGATGAAGAATTCGTTATTGTTAAAGTAAATACATCAGTAACCCCTTCATCTAAAGTAATTCCACCAAAAAGCCCACCAGCCCACATATCAGAATTAATATCACCAGAAAAATGACAATCATCAATTATTATTTCCGAATCAGAATAATCATTAAAATATATTCCACTAGCAATCCCCCCAACCGAACCATAATTTTGGTCGACACTAATTAGTCTCCCCGCTATCGATAAATTGCTAATTATTACATTTTCCATATAAGAAGCTACCCCCCCAACATAGGATCTACCCGTAAAATCAACATTAGTCAAATTTAGATTAATAATTGTCGAACCGCTGATATAACCAAACAAACCAACATCATATTCATCTGGCCTATTTATATAGAGACCATCGATTGTAAAATTTTGACCATCAAGAAAGCCACTAAAAAAATAATTTTCATAAGTATTTTCATCATAATAATAGATGGGGTCAAAACCAAAATAAGTTCCACCAATATCTTGATTCCATGTTTCCGTCTCTAAACAGTCAATATTATTTATTAAAACAAAATAATCATCCATATAAGGAAAAGACCCAGGACTATCGCTCGATCCAATATTTTGTAATTGAGTACAATTAGAAATTTGATATGGTGACTCTGAAGTCCCCACTCCTCCAGCAAACTGCGCCATCACTTCAATCCTAAAAAAAACAAAGAAAAAAAATACAAAAATGAAGATAATAAAAAACCGCCATTTACAAAGCATTAATTAATTAAAACACATCATCAACCAAAAAAAATAGGGTTGAAAGTAGAAGACCTGCCCCCTCTTCTACTCTCAACCCTACTCTCAAAGCTAAACATCAAAAATTTAGCCCATAAACCGGCCAACAGTAATTTGACTTTTCTACCAAAAAACCTTATTTTAGATGTTGAAGAAACAACAATATACGTGTTCCACCTGCTTTGAGAATATCGATAATGTTGTTTCTTTTCTTTTGTTAAATAGGTCTAAATTTGAACCATAGGGCCAAATTTTGCCTATTTATTAAACTTCGATGAGACTTAAGTCGAAATCGGAGCATTAGCCTCCTTTTCCCACTTCAAACTCTTTATCGACTTAATATTGTTGTTCCCTCAACTTCTAAATTATTAAAGTTCACTCTTATCTTACTTTATACTTTTAACTTTTACTTTTAACTAAAATTACATCAGTATTAGTTTTCCTCTAAGTTTTCCCATCTCCTTAAACTGTTTCTCCGCCCAATTATCCTTCCCTTTTTTGCCAGACTTTTTTGCGTTTCCCAAAGAAAACATCTTTTTGATTAATTGAAGCATTAATTTAGTATAACCCCCTTTTTACTGTTGTCTATATCCTATATTAATTTGCCTCCCAAAAACAACACATCCTATATTTTTTTATTTTTACAAATTAGCTTCATTTTTACCACTTTAATAAATTTTTCAGTCATTGTGGAAAACTTCTGGAAAACCTAGATGCAAAAAAAATAGAGACAAAACTTCATCTAGGAAATAAATTCCTAAAATCATTTCGTCTCTATTAAATTATTTTTTTATTTCTTCCATCACCATCAATAATTCCTCTCCTCTTTCTTCAAGATAAAAGTAAGCTTTTTTACCCAATCTCGAAAAAGAAAAAAATCTCTCCCATTGTAATCTAGCCACTAAACCTGCCAATTCTGAAATACTCATCTTCGTTTTTTTTACTAATTCAAAAAATTCTATTCCCGAAAATTCTTTCAATACAAAGAAAAATTGATAATATTTAAAATATTTTTCAGCAAAATGTCTAATTAAAATTGGCTCTTGTTTTCGATCATTAATTATTTCGATCATTTTGACAATTGACCACACCGCTCCAAAATCAAAAGCCCTACCAGATTCCATCTTCTCAATATACCCATACTGGTAATATGATTGCAATCTACGTCTAAGTTCATCAAAAGATTCGCCTAATTTTTCTGTCTCTCCTTTCTCTATTATTTTTGATACAACTTCCATCAACAAATATAATCGTTCCGGCTGAATACTGTTTCCATTATCAATTCTTTTAATCAAACTCTTACTCAAGTTGTCTAAAACCTCATAGGGATTTATTTTCTCCTCCATTTTTATCACCTCCATTGTTTTTAGTCTCATTATCTTCAGAATCTCCAACAACAAAAACAAAAACAAACAAAAGTAACAAAATACAACCCGGCACAAACCCCACTTCAAATGGAAGCATAAAAGTTTTTCTTTTCATCATCTCCACCATCAAATACACCACGTCAAGAACCATTAACAAAATTCCAATCTCTCTCAACATAAAATATCTCCTTCCCTAATATTTCAAAGAACGCCATATCATACCACATTTATTAAAAATATTTACAAAAAAATTCAATAATTTAATTTTTCAACTCTCTTACATTCTTTATTTCCACCATTTTTCTCCCCATCGCCTCAGCCTCTTTTCCCCTCTTTTCCCAATTTCTCACTTTTTTAACTTCTCCCAAAAGACTGACCTCCCCCACAAAAACAGGAAGACTTCTCCCTTTATTAAGGTGAGATGTCGATTTATCGACAGAAAGGATTTGATTTTCCCCTCCTTTTGTCAAAGGAGGGGCTAGGGGTAGATTTTTATATGAACTCCACATTGCTGCCAATACCGCCAAATCAGCCGCTGTCTCTTCAATTTTTATTCCTCCAGTTACCGACAAAAACACATCATACTTATATAAAGGTATTCCTAAACTTTTTTGGGCAATCGCAATCATCAACTGTCCTCGATTATAATCAATCCCCGAAAAGACTCTCTTAGGCATTGGAGCAAAACTCTCTACTACCAAAGCTTGAATTTCCAACATCATTGGTCTAGTTCCCTCCATCACCACTGTCACCGCACTTCCAATTTTACTTTCACCATTCTCAATCAAATTAATTTCTTCCGATTTAATTTCTCGAAGTCCTTTTTCTTCCATTTTAAAAACTCCCACTTCATCAGTCGCCCCAAATCGATTTTTAGTAGTTCGTAAAATTCTTAGATCTCCATTTTTCTCTCCTTCAAAATAAAGTACTGTGTCCACCAT
>JAQVXB010000022.1 GCA_028709405.1 Candidatus Shapirobacteria bacterium | reverse complement strand
CAAAGCTTTATTGTCAGTAAAAGCCCCTGTACACTCCAATACCACATCTACATCATAATTTTTCCATGGAATTTTAGCTGGATCCATTTGCCCAAAAACCGGAATCTCTTTGTCTGCTACCACTAATCTACCAATCTCCATTGCCTTTTTAGGCCCGATAAACTCTACCTTCCAAGGCGCTCTACCGTAAACTGAATCATATTTAAACTGTAAAGCGAAAGTTTCCACCTCAAATCTGCCATCAGTATTAATTCCCGCCACCTCCACGTCATATCTCTCAGCTAATATTGCCCTTAAGACTACACTTCCAATTCTTCCAAACCCATTAATTGCCACTCTTATTTTTTTATCTTTTTTCATATATTAATAATAACCTAAATAATTTTACTTCTAAAGTTCTAACGCTCTAAAAAACTAAAGCTCTAATTTATTCCCATGCCGGAAGACTACCTTTAATTAACATTTCCAACATTACCCCTCCACCGCTGCATATAAAATTAATTTTATTTTTCAATCCTAGTTTAACAATCGAAGCTGATGTATCACCTCCAGCAATTATTTTATATCCATTAGATTCTGTAATTGCCTTGGCTATTTCTTCTGTTCCTCTTTGAGCATTTTCTTTTTCATAAAAACCCATTGCTCCTGCCCAAACAATTATTTTTGCTTCCTTTATTTTTTCTTTAAATTTTCTAATATCTTCCTCACTCAAATCCAACCCATCTTCCCTCAATTCAGCAATAATAATTTTTTCACTTTTAACTTTAAACTTTCCACTTTCCACTAACTTAGGTAACTTTCCTCCCACCAAGACCCAATCTGCCTTCTCACTTAATTCTTTCAAATATTTTAATTTATCTTCTTTAGCTCCACCCAAAACTACTATCAAATTTTTTTTGTCTAAAATTTGGCCTATTTTTTCCGCCTCTTCTACAAAACTTAATCCATAATAACTTTCCATTTCTTGATGCAATATTATTGAAGCCGCTTTTCGGTGAGCCACCGCAAAAGCATCATTTATATAAATTGAAGAATATTTTTTTAATTCCGAAAACAGGGCAGTATTACCTTCTTCTTCTTCCTTGTAAAATCTTAAATTTTCTATAAATACAATTTCATTTTCTTCAATTGCTTTTTTAATCTTTTCTCCATCTTTAATATCATCAACAAAAACATTTTTTACGCAATCTCCACCGCAATATTTTTCTAGAATTTCTATTAGTTCTAAATAAACAATTTTTAAAGATAAGCTCTTATCACTATTTTTGGGTCTACCTAAATGTCCCATAACTACTATTTTATTTTTCCTTTCTAAAAGTAACTTAATAGTTGGAATTGATTTAATTAATCGGCTATTATCCAGAATTTGCCCTTCATTAATTGGCAAATCCAAATCCATTCTCAAAATGACAATATTATTGTCGTTAATGCTTTTGACAGAACGCAAGTCTCCCTTGTCAAAGGGAGATTTAGAGGGATTTTGTTCTTTCATATTCTTTTATTTTATTAATTCTTCTAATAAATCTCTCCTCACTTGAAAAAATCGTTTCTAAAAAAGTTTTTGTAATTTCTAGATTATCTTCTTCACTAACCAAATCGCTTGCTAAACATAAAATATTAATATCACTATCTTCTCTTGCTAATCTCGCTTGTTTTTCCATTGTACAAATAGCTGCTCTTGCTCCTAAAACTTTATTAGCCGCTATGTTTACTCCCACCCCCGAACCACAAAACAAAATTCCCTTTGTATTTTCTCTGACGACTTTTTCTGCCAATTCTACCGAAATTTCATTATAATCATCATCTTTATCATAAACCTTTACTCCTAAATCTTTTACTTCATAATTAAGTTCTCTTAAAGACTCTACTAATTTGTTTTTTAAATGAAAACCTCTATGATCACTACCAACATAAATTAAACTCATAGTTTAATATATCATTATGGCCACCATTTTGCTTCAAAGCCAGTCATTTGAATATCAGGTTAAACGCAAGGGGATTAGATCTATCCGTCTCAAATTGCTTTCCAAAAAATCTTTTCAAGTTTCTTGCCCTTATCTTACCCCCGATTTTTTAATTCAAAAATTTATTAAAAATAATTCCAATTGGATTATTACTCACTCCTCAAAAATAGGTGATAAAAAATCAATTTTAGGTCTAAAAACCATCAAAATATTAGACATTTCCTATGAGATTAACTGGATTAAAACACAGAGGGATTCGGTTATTTTTGAAGAAAATGAACAAAGAATATATTCAAATTTGGCTATTATGAGTGAATCCCATGCCAAAAAAGTTTTAGAATCAAAATTAAGGCCTTTTGCTCTTAAATTAATTAAAAAAGAATTAACTAATCTATCAAAAGATTTCCGTTTCAATTACGGTAAAATTACCGTCAGAAATCAATCTTCTCGTTTTGGTTCTTGTTCAGGTCATGGCAATTTAAGTTTTAATTGGCAAATTATTTTTTTCCCATATCCTCAATTTCGACATATTTTGCTTCACGAATTAACCCATCTTGACATCAAAAATCACTCAAAAAAATTTTGGAATCAGTTAACCACTTACGATCCTAAGTGTAAATACCATAACCTTTGGCTCAAAAAAGAGGGGACAAAACTTTTCCTTTTCTAACTAAAGCACTAAAGTTCTAACGCTCTATAGTTCTAGTGTGATTCCCACTGGGCAATGATCTGACCCTTCCACCTCTGGCATAATAAATGCCGATTTTACCTTGTCTTTTAAAGATTTATCTACAAAAAAATAGTCAATTCTCCAGCCCACATTTCTTTTTTTAGCTCCGCTTCTTTGACTCCACCAAGAATAATTTCCACTTTCTTTATCAAACATTCTAAATGTATCAACATAACCATTTCTAATTACTTTATCAATCCATTTTCTTTCAATTTCCAAAAACCCAGAAACCATTTCATTATCCTTAGGTCTGGCCAAATCTATTGCTTTATGAGCCGTATTTACATCACCACAAAAAATAATTTTTTCACCATTTTCCCTTAATTTATTAATATATTTCAAAAAATATTCATAAAATTTCATTTTATAATCTAGTCTACCCTTGTCTCTTTTTCCATTCGGAAAATAAACATTCAATAAAGTAAATTCATCAAATTTAGTAATAAGCACCCGACCCTCATCATCCCAATCATTAGTTCTATCGCCAATTACCACACTTTTAGGTTCAATTTTACTAAAAGTTGCCACTCCAGAATATCCTGCTTTTTCTGCTGGATTCCAATAATTATGGTAACTGCTAGGATATTCAAAACCCAACTCCACCTGTTCTGGTCTAGCCTTTACTTCCTGAAAACAATATATTTCTGCATCAATTTCTTTCATTTTATGCCACAAACCCTTTCTTACTGCAGCTCTCATTCCTGCCAAATTCCAAGATATAATTTTTATCTTTTCCATACCTTAATTAATTTTAAACTAAAAGTTAGGTATAATAAAGGTCAGTCATGGAAAAAATAAAAAAAGAAGTAGATATTTTCAAACAAGACCTCAATTATTTTAGAACTAACCAAACCTACCCCACCCAAGCAATAAATTTGGTTGAGAGGCATCAAGAACAGTTAGTTCCTATTCTTGGTAACTGGAACAATGCTCTTACTAGAATTAAATTAGCCTTTAATCTTGACAATTCTAGTTTAGAAACATTACCAACTAAACTTCATCAGATTACTTTTGAAAAAGTAAAAAACGACCTTGAAAAAAGTTCTAAAAATAGAATTGTAATTGGAATTGCCGGTCCTGGCGCTTGTGGTAAAGGATCTTTAGTTGAATCTTTAAATCTACCAAAAGTGTTAAATACCACTACCAGACCACCACGGTCATATGAAATAGATAATCTCCATTATCACTTTGTTAACGATTCAATTTTTCATAAGATGGAAGCTTGTCATGAATTTTTAAGTGTTACTCCTCGACCTGGTCGTGGTTTTTATGGAGTTGAAAAAAAAAGTTTAGAAAATACTTTTAGTCAATCAAAAATGGCTATTATTGAAGAAAACCCTGACACTCTTTTTAAGATTCAACAATCACTTGAAAAAGATAGAAAATCAACCTATTTTTCAATTAATTATATTCTTCCTCCTCAACCAATAATTCTTCATCTGGCCACTAGATTAGCCAAAAGATCAATAGAAACTAATGGTAATTTTTTAGATTCTATTGACAATACTTTAGGTCAAAGACAAATAGATGAATTCGAATCACTTATAGATATTAATAAAAATGGCGGCAATATTTGTTTTTTTGTTGTCGATAATAATATCGATCAAATTGCTTCTATAATCAAAAATACTTATAAAATTAGTTAATTTTTTAATTTTATAAGGGACTTTGTAAGATTATTTTGTTATAATAACGAGCATTAAAACCAGCAGGAGCCGGACGGTTAGGCAATGGTCTGTAAAACCATGTAAAGTAGGTTCAACTCCTACCTGCTGGACTAAATGTCCAAAAAAAGTTCTTCTCTAAATATTTCTCCACTCCTAAAATATAAAGGTGCTTTAAATTATAAACGTTTTGATTTTAAAAATTCTCCTATCATTAGAATTTTAGGCGACAAAAAAATATCCGATCAATATGTTTCTTATTTCGAAGGAGTTGTCGATCCTTTTATAATTGATCAAGTAAAAATTGCCGATAGTCGGGCCTATCGTCGACTTGGTTCCAAAACCCAAGTCATTTTTTATCCCGACAATCCTCATATTAGGGTTCGTTCTACCCACACTATGGAAGTTGGTAACCCCGCCATGATTGCCAGTGATATTTTGGGATTAAATACTAATTTGGTTAAAGCTATTTGTGATGGTCACGATATTGGTCACGCTCCAGCCGGTCATATGTTTGAAACTGTTTCTCAAGAGTTTGGTTCAACTTTCAGACATGAAATTTTTAGTGCCATCATTGCTGTTTTTATCGAAAGAAATGGCCACGGTTTAAGTTTAACTAAACAAACCATTGAAGGTATTCTTAATCATTCCCGCGGGTCAGGTGAATTATCGACCAGTAGTACTGTTGATGAATATAATTTAGCCATGTATAGTGACAAAATTGCTTATGTTTTTTCTGACATTAATGATCTTCATCGTATCAATAAACTATCATCAACCGATTTAAAAAAAATTGATTCTATTTTCCCTTGTGACCCCTCTGTATATAGTGATCAACAATCTAAAGTTAGTTTATGTATTAATGCTCTTGTCGAGGAAAGTGCCCAAAAGGGTTATGTTAGTTTTAAAGATTCCCAAGTTGCTAAAAATTTTTTGGAATTAAAAAAATATATGTATATTCACTATGAAGAATTAGATTCAGATCTTTTAAAAGAAATAATTAGGTCAGTCATTAAAGAAGTCTCCAAAATAAAAAATTATGATCCAATTTTAATCACTGCTCTTATAACCGACAGGGAATTAAAAATCCTTTATGAAAAAATCATTAGTTCTAAAAATATAAATATGGATGATATCGTCAATCTTGGTGTCGGAGAAATAATTAAAAGTGGTGTTCTTGAAGGTCAAACTTATAGTAATTTAGTTTTGAAATTAAAACAGAAAATTGCCATCTAAATATTTTTTATTATTCCTATAATAAAATTTTTATTGTATAATCCGTCTTATTATTGTTTTTTAAACTTTTTTCGTGAACATCAAGGAAATTCCCCAAATTCAAGAAAGAATAAATACTCTTGATTATTTGATACTAACTCCAGAATATCGACAATTTGATTGTAGTGAAGTTTTTTCTAATATATCCGACAATAATAAAGCATTTTTAATGCCCATGATTAAACCTCTTAATATTTATTTAAATTGTTTAAAAGATGTAAAACGTTGGAAGAATCATTTATATCATCACAACGACAGTCCAATTTATGACAATGATTATCAGCATACTTTGGAAATGTTGAAAATTAGTCATAGTTTAAAAAAACTAAATATTAATTCTATTAATTTTGATGATGTTGAAATTATGATTCTAGCCCATGATGGTGGAGAAATTGTCACCGACGATATGTGTTTGTATCATGGTTCAGAAATTGATGATTATGTCTCTAAGATTAAAGATCTTGAACCAAGAGTTTTTACGGGCTGTGTTTTAAGATTAATTAAGGATAAAGATTTACTATCCAATCGAGCTAAAATTTGTAGATTATATAAAAATTATAATGCTCGACACGAAAATCATTTTGACAAAGAATCTCATTTGGTTAAATTTATAGACATGCTAGAGGGTGATTATTTTGGTTTAAAAAATGTATATTCTAAAAAACGTCTAAATGAAATTTTTACTCAAGATAATTTACCTGCTGATCCGGATAAAATTATTTCAAAAACTATTGAAAAACAATTTTCTCAATTAGAAATTGTTTTTAAAGGTATAGACAACCAATCAGATAAACAAAAAATTTTTAATTATTTTGATAATAATTACTTTAAACAATATAACCAGCCAGAATATAGCTATCAACATATCTATGAGGATTTTTTAGATAAAAAGAAAGAACTTTTTAAGTCTTTGTAGAATTGGTACAATAATCCTGTGTATCTTTCCAAACTTATCCTTCAAAACTTTCGTTCTCACACCCAACAACTTTTAGAATTTGATCCCAAATTAAATTTAATTATTGGTCCCAACGGTTCTGGCAAAACCAATATACTTGAAGCTATTTTTCTTCTCGCTGCCGGCAAAAGTTTTAGGTCTTCTTCTCAATCAAAATTAATTAATTGGAACGATTTTTTTACCTCAATTAGGGCAAAAATTATCAACAATAAAAATGAAACAAACGAAATCGAAATTAAATTGATAAAGGATCAAACCGGCAATAGTAAGACTGTTTCCCGAAAATTTTTAATTGAAAAAGTTGAAAAAACTAGAAAAAAATACATTGGTATTTTTAAAACAGTTATCTTTCATCCCGACGATATTCGTTTAGTTGCCGGTTCTCCCACTCGTCGTCGTGAATTTTTAGATGAAATTTTTCTTCAAACCGAATGGCGCTATGCTCAGGCCTTATCTCAATACAATCGAGCCTTAAAACACCGAAATGAACTTCTTGATCAAGTTAGGGATGGTCAATCTTCAAAATCAGAACTTTTTTATTGGGATCAAACTCTTATTAAAAATGCCAAAATTATTAGTGATTTTCGCTTTTCCTTTTTTAAATCAGCCAATTCTTTTTTTAGTAACCATCCCGATGATCAAATTAAACTTATTTCTCTAAATTATCACCCTTCAATCTTAAATGAAGATAGGTTGGAAAAAATTTATCAATTAGATCTCCAGCGTGGCTGTACTCAAATCGGAATTCATCGTGATGATTTTAGTTTTAATAACGACACTTTTTTAACCGAAGATAAAAATTTAGCTTTTTGGGGCAGTCGGGGACAACAACGTCTAGCTGTTTTAGCTATAAGATTAGCCCAGATTAATTATTTGGAGAAGACTTATCACGACAAGCCAGTTTTATTATTAGACGATATCTTTTCCGAACTCGATCCTGACCATCAAAAATTAGTTGTGTCTTTATGTCAAAATTACCAAACCATTTTTACCACTGCCGAACCAGAAAGTGTCAATATTTTATTCCAAGCTAAAGTAATTCAACTTACCTAGTGCAAATTTTAAATTAGTGCTATATAATAACCTCACTGTCTGAATGAAGGCAAAAATGTTCTTTGAAATTAAGTTCACATTCGTTTAGAGCCAGAAGCTGCTAGTACCAGAAAGAATTTCAAAAAAATTTTTTTTCCGATTGATTTTTTAAAAACCAATCACTTTCGAATTTATTCGAAATGTTAGTACTAAGAGTTTGATCGTGGCTCAGGGTGAACGCTGGCGATGTGCCTAAGACATGCAAGTCGAGCGGGATTTGTTGTTTACACTAAGTATCTCTCTAAATAAAAATCTCTCTTTCTTCAAAGGGAGAAACTCCGATTTATCGGAGAGAGGGATTTTGTGTAAATAATAAGTTTAGCGGCAAACGGGTGAGTAATAAG
>JAQVXB010000021.1 GCA_028709405.1 Candidatus Shapirobacteria bacterium | reverse complement strand
GTTTAAAACAAGAATTTGGAGTCAATGTTAAAACTGGTGCCCCTCAAGTTGCTTATCAAGAAACTATTTCGACAAATGCTGATGGTGAAGGTAAATATATTCATCAATCCGGCGGTCACGGTCAATACGGTCATTGTAAAATCCGTGTTGAACCAAAGGAAAGAGGGGAAGGTTATGAATTTGTTAACGCTGTCAAAGGTGGTGCTATTCCTGCCAATTTTATTCCTGCCATAGAAAAAGGTGTAAAAGAAACTCTTCAAAAAGGTATTATTGCTGGCTTTCCAGCCACTGATATTAAAGTCACTGTTTATGATGGTACTTACCACGAAGTTGATTCTTCTGAAATGGCTTTCAAATTAGCTGGTGCTTATGCTATTAAAGATGCTTTTCAAGCTGCAAAGCCATTAGTTTTGGAACCTATTATGAAATTTGAAGTTGCTGCCCCTTCTGAATTTTTAGGAACCGTCATTGGAGATTTATCTTCTCGCCGAGGCCAAATTAATGGTACTGAAGATAGTCATGGTTTTAGCACTGTCCATGCTTTCGTTCCTTTAGAAGCTGTTGGTGGTTACGCCACAGTTATCCGATCTTTAACTCAAGGTCGTGGTTCATTTTATATGGAACCTTGTCGTTATGATCCTGTTCCTCGTGATATTCAAGAAAAATTAACCACCAAAACCAACGGTTAAATAAATTCTTAATTGAAACTTAATACCCCGCCAACGCGGGGTATTTTTGTGATAGAATTTAGATTAACTCGATTTAGATAATTATTTTTCTAAAAACGGCATTAAATTGCTTCGTTTTGTATGTTGCAAAGCTCATAGCTAGCTGGTACAATCTAAAAGCATTTTAATCTAATATTATTAATTTAGATTTTCGTCTAAAAAACGACATAAATAAAAAGGAGAAAAAATAAATGGCAGACACTTTTCAAAGAAATAAGCCACACGTCAACGTCGGTACCATTGGTCACGTCGATCATGGTAAAACTACTTTAACCGCCGCTATTTCAAAAGTTCAAGGTAGTGCTAAATCCTATGCAGATATTGCTAAGGGTGGTACGGTTCGTGATGCTTCTAAAATTGTTACTATCGCTATCTCTCATATCGAATACGAATCTGAGAAGAGACACTATGCTCACATCGATTGTCCAGGACACGCTGATTACGTCAAAAACATGATCACCGGTGCTGCTCAGATGGATGGTGCTATTCTGGTTGTTTCTGCACCAGACGGTCCAATGCCTCAAACACGAGAACACGTTTTGTTAGCTAATCAAGTTAACGTTCCTAAATTAGTTGTTTTCTTAAACAAATGTGATTTAGTCACCGATCCTGAATTTTTGGATTTGGTCGAAATGGAAATCCGTGATTTGTTAACCAAATACGGTTTCAAAGGTGATGAAACTCCAATTATTCGCGGAAGCGCTCTCAAAGCTCTCAATGGTGATGCTGAAGGTGTTGAATCTATTAAAAAATTAATGGAAGCTCTTGATACCTACATTGAAGAACCTGTTCGTGAATTAGATAAACCTTTCTTAATGCCAATTGAAGACGTTTTCTCTATTAAAGGTAGAGGAACTGTTGCCACTGGTAGAATCGAAAAAGGTATTGTCAAAATCAACGATGAAATTGAAATCGTCGGTTTAAGAGACACCCGAAAAGCAGTTGTTACTGGTGTTGAAATGTTTCACAAGCTTCTAGACCAAGGTCAAGCTGGTGATAATGTTGGTTTATTACTCCGTGGAGTTGAAAAAGATGACATTGAAAGAGGTCAAGTTTTATCAAAACCAGGTGCAATTACTCCTCACACCGAATTTAAAGCTGAAGTTCTTTTACTTAAAAAAGAAGAAGGTGGTCGACATACTCCAATCTTTTCAGGTTATCGTCCACAGGTTTTCATCCGTACAACCGATGTAACCGGCGACATTACTCTACCAGAAGGTACTGAAATGGTCATGCCAGGCGATAACACTAACGTTGTTATTAAATTAATTAAACCTGTAGCTATGCAACCAGGCCAAAGATTTGCTATCCGAGAAGGTGGTCTAACCGTTGGTGCCGGTGCTATTACAGAAATAATCAAGTAAATTTATGACCAAAGGTAACCGCATTCGAATCCGATTAAAATCTTTCGATCATCGTATTATCGATGAGGCGGCAATTAAAATCGTCGAGACTGCGGTTACTGCTGGTGCTCAGGTGGAAGGTCCAATTCCTTTACCTACTGAGAAAAAAACTCTTGTTGTTCTAACTAGTCCTCATACCGACAAAAATGCCCGTGAGCATTTTCAAATTCTCACTCATAAGCGTCTTATCGATATTTCAAATACTAGCCTTCGAACCGTAGATAGTCTCCAGCATTTAGATTTACCATCTGGTGTGGAAATAGAAGTTAAAATGTAAAATTATGATTTCAGGATTTCTCGTTAAAAAAGGTCAAATGACCAGCATCTATACCGAAGACGGCAAAAGAATTGCTGTCACTAAATGTGTTGCTTTACCTTTAATTGTTACTCAAATTAAAAATAAAGAAAAAGATGACTACCAAGCTGTTCAAGTCGCTTATGGTCAACGCAAAAAGTTAGACAAATCAACTTCGACCAAACTAAACAAATTAAAAATAGAAGCTACTCCAAAAGGTTTTCAAGAGTTTGAATTAACTTCTGATCAAACCCCTGAAATTGGCAGCAGTATTTCCGTCGATACAGTTTTTACTGCCGGCGAAAATATTGATATTACCGGTATTTCCAAAGGTCGTGGATTTGCTGGTGTTATCAAAAGACATGGTTTTAAAAAGCAACCAATTAGAGGTTCTTCTGACCGAGTCCGTCATCCGGGTTCTATAGGTGCCCAAACCCCAAGTAAAGTTGTTCGTGGTAAAAAAATGCCAGGACATATGGGTAATGTCACCAAAACCATTGAAAATTTAAAAATAATTTCTATTAATCCTGAAAATAACGAAATATTAATTAGTGGTTCTTTCCCAGGCCATTTTAATTCTTGGGTTACCATCAAAAAGACCGTCTAACTATGAAAGCTCAAATCTATAACATTAAAGCAGAAAAAGTTGGAGAAATAGCCTTACCAAAGGAAATATTTGATACTAAAATTTCTGAAAAATTAATCTCTCAAGCCATCCGTGTTTATCTAGCCAATCAAAGATCTTCTTATGCTAAAGCAAAAACTAGATCTGAAGTTGCTGGTACTCGTCAAAAAGTTTGGGCTCAAAAAGGTACTGGTCGTGCTCGCCATGGTAACCGAACAGCTCCAATTTTTGTTGGCGGCGGCAGTGCTCTAGGTCCAGACGGCCTTCAAAACTATAAACTTAATCTAAATAAAAAAATGAAGGTTGTTGCTCTCAATTCTATTCTTACTAAATTTGCTAAAGACAAAAAAATTATAATTATTGATTCTTTTGATGATTTATCTCCAAAAACTAAAGATGGAATTAAATTAATTACTGGACTTAAGTCTTCAGATGAAGTATTATCAAAAAGTTCAAAAGTTGGGATAATTACAACAGAAACCCTTTCTGTTACTAAAAGAGCTTTTAGAAATATTCCTAAAACTAACCTTTTATCCCTTAAATCATTAAATGTCTATGATCTTTCCAATCAAAATTTTTTGATTTTTAGTAAAAAGGCCTTAGACACTTTATCTAAATAAATATGCAATCTAATTTAATAGTTTTAAAACCAGTTTTTACCGAAAAAACCTTGTTATCACAAGAAAACGGTAAATATACCTTTTGGGTAAAAAAAGATGCCACTAAAGGTCAAATAGAATCTTCTTTTGAATCAGTTTTTGGTCTTAAACCTTTAAGTATTAACACTGTTATTGTCAAAGGTAAAAATAAAACTGATTGGAAAAAAAGATTACCAATCAAAAAATCTGATCTTAAAAAAGCTATTATTACGGTTGATAAAAATACCAAAATTGAATTATTAAAACTAAATACTAAATAATTTATGACTAGAATTCGATCATTACTAACTATTAAGAAAAAAACTAGCGGTCGAGACGCTCAAGGTCATATTTCTATTCGTCATCGTGGCGGTGAACAAAAACGTTTTTTAAGGGAAATTGACTGGAAAAGAAATAAAATTGATATCAAAGCTAAGGTTGTATCTATTGAATATGATCCTGGTCGAACCGCTGATATTGCTCTTTTATCTTATGAAGATGGTGCTAAATCATTTATTCTAGCTCCAACTGGTTTAAAAGTTGGGGATGTTATAGTTTCTGCTCAAAATGCTCCCATCAAAGATGGAAATTGTTTACCTCTTAAAAATATCCCGGTTGGTGTTCCTGTTCACTGTTTGTCTTTTCAAAAAGGTAAAAATGCTCAATTAATCAAAAGCGCCGGTTCTGCAGCTTATATTCAAAGTATTGATGGCAACAAAGCCACTATAAAATTACCTTCTGGTGAAATCAGAATTTTTAATTCTGAATCTTTTGCTACTATTGGTCAAATTGGTAATTCCGATCATTCCAATCAAAAATTAACTAAAGCCGGTCAATCTCGTCTTAGAGGTATTCGTCCAACTGTTCGAGGTGTGGCTCAAAATCCACATTCACATCCACATGGAGGTGGTGAAGGTCGTTCTTCTATTGGTATGCATCCAAAGACTAAATGGGGTAAACCAGCCTTCAAAAAAACCAGAAAACGTAAAAAAGCTTCCAACAAATTAATAATTAAGCGCAGAAAGTAATTATGTCCAGAAGTTCTAAAAAAGGTCCATATATCGACAAAAAACTACTTGAAAAAGTGGTTAAAGGTGGTAATGTTGCCATCAAAACTTGGGCCAGAAAAAGCCAAATTCCACCAGAATTTGTTGGTAAAAATTTCGAAGTTCATAATGGTAAAAAATTTATTAATGTCTATGTTACCGAAGATATGGTTGGTCATCGCTTAGGCGAATTTTCTGCAACTCGTACCTTTAAAGGTCATGGGCGTGTTGTTAAAAGAGTTATTGAAAAAACGTAAACTATGGCAAAAGTTATTAAAAAAACTACTACTAAAGTTAAAACTCCAGCTATTAAGAAAGCTGTTGTTAAAAAAGAAGTCAATAAAGTAATCACCACTCCAAAAATTGAGGTGTCTACTAGTAAAATCGCAAAATATGTCAACAAAAATATTATGATTTCTCCTCGAAAATTAAGACTTTTAGTTGATAACATTAAAAAATTGTCTCCAGTTGAAGCCTTAACTAGACTTAAATTTACTAACACTAAAGCTGCTCGAATAATGGTTAAAGCTCTTCAAAACATAATTGCCGATGCTAAGAATAATTTCAATTTAGATACCAACAATTTAAAATTCGATCTTATTAAGGTTGACGAAGCTTTAAAAATTAAGCGTATGGACAAATCCCATGGCTCCAGGTTCGCCAGAGGTTTAATTCAAAAAAGACATAGTCGACTAGTTATACATGTTAAAGGTAATCAAAAGTAATTATGGGTCAAAAAATTAATCCAATTGGTTTTAGATTAGAGACTGTAAAAAATAGTCCTCAGTGGCAATCTTCTTGGTATGCTGGCACTAAAAAATATGCCGTCTATCTTTTAGAAGATAAAAAAATTAGAGATTTCCTTCAAAAGAAATTTAATTCGGCCGGGATTGTCTCTATTAGAATCGAACGCTCTGTCAAAAAAATGAAATTGATTTTAGTTGTTTCTCGACCTGGACTTGTAATTGGTCGTGGTGGTAAAGAATTAGAAACAATCAAAAAAGAAGTTCAACGACTTCTTTTTAAAGCTAGTGGTAAGCAAGGTGTTGAAATTCAAGTTGAAGAATTCAAACATGCCGATCTTTCTGCCAAATTAATTGCTGAAAAAATTGCTTTCCAATTAACCAAAAGAATGCCCTACCGTCGAGTAGTTTTATCCGCCATGGAAAGATCCATTTCTTCTGGTGCCAAAGGTATTAAAGTTATTCTTTCTGGAAGAATAAATGGAGCTGAAATTGGTCGTCGAGAAAAATTTTCAGAAGGCACCGTTCCTTTAAGTACGCTTAGATCAATAATCGATTATCACGAATGTCCATCTCTAACCAGATCAGGATACATCGGAGTTAAAGTTTATTTATGTTTAACCTAAACAATTATGTTGCAACCAAGTCGAACTAAATACAGAAAAGCCTTTCGAGGCAAAATGAGAGGAAATTCTAAGGGCAACTTAGTTGCTTTTGGTGAATACGGTCTCAAGTCTATTGAATGTAGCTGGATTACTGCCAATCAATTAGAAGCCGCTCGTCGAGCCATCGCTCATTCTACTAAAAGAAATGGTCGTATGTGGTGTCGTATATTTCCTGATAAACCATTTACTGAAAAAGGTACTGGTACTATGGGTGCTGAAAAGGTGATGTTAAAGGTTATGTTGCTGTAGTCAAAACAGGTCGAATTATTTTCGAAGTCTCTGGTGTCACTGAGGCCGAAGCCATAGAAGGTCTTAAATTAGCTGCTGCTAAGTTACCAGTTGTATGCAAAATCGTTAATCGAAAATAGGGGTAGATTTTATGAAAAAAACTGATAAAATTTCCTACAGACAAAAAAGTATTGAAGAGTTATCTAAAAACCTTTTAGATCTTCGTAAAAAATTTATTGAAACCAAGGCTAAATCAGCTACTGGAAATCAAAAAGATACTTCAGTCTTTGCCAAAATTAAATATGAGATTGCTTTAATCTCAACTCTCATTCAAGAAAAGAAACATGATAAATAAAATTAATAATATTGGTAAAACTTTTGATGGAAAAGTCATTTCTGATAAAATGACCAATACTATCGTGGTTTCTCTTGAATATACCCGTCGTCACCCTCTTTATAAGAAAATTGTCAAAAAACATAAAAATATTTATGTTGAAAACAATTTATCTGCCAAGATTGGTGATATTGTTAAAGTTCGAGAAACTCGACCTTTAAGTAAGCTTAAAAGATTTACTACCTTAGCCATTACCAAAAAGTCTAAATAATTATGTCTGTTCAATTAAGAAGTATTATCAAACCAGCTGACAATTGCGGAGCTAAATCTGTCCAAGTTATTCATGTCTATAGAGGTCATTTTCATAAAAAAGGTTCAATTGGTGACACTGTTTTAGCTGTAGTAAAAGATGCTATTCCTAATGGTTTAGTTAAGAAAAAAGAAAAAGTTAAGATGGTTATTGTCCGTACTAAAAAAGAATTTGGCCGAGCTGATGGTTCGTATATTCGTTTTAATGATAATGCTGGCGTTGTTATCGATTCTCAAAATAACCCACGAGGTACCAGAATTTTTGGACCAATTGCTCGTGAAATTAAAGATTTAGGATTCAACAAGATTGCTTCCATGGCCCAGGAGGTTTATTAATATGAAAATTTTAAAAGGCGATAATGTTAAAGTCCTCATCGGCAAAGATAAAGGCCGCGAAGGTTTAGTTGTTAAATCTATGCCAAAAGTAGGTAAAATTGTAATAAAAGGTTTAAATCTTTTTAAAAAACACATTAAACCATCACAAGGTCGACCAGGATCAATAATTGAAAAAGAAAGAAGCTTAACCGTTTCTAAAGTTGCTCTTATTTGTCCCAGTTGTAAAAAAACCGTTAGAGTTGCTTATCAAATTGATAAATCAGGTGAAAAATCAAGAATTTGCCGTAAGTGTAAATCTGTTTTAGACACCCCAGTTGTTAAAAAATAATTATGTTAAAAACTACCATTGAAACCACTATTAAAGAAAATTTGATTAAAGCTACTTCAAAAGATAGAAATATTTTTTCTTTACCAAAGCTTAAAAAAGTAGTCATTAATTATCGTGTTCCTGATGCCCGTGAAAGTCAAGAATCTCTCACCGCTGCCACCGAAGAATTAGTTGCTATTGTTGGTCAAAAACCAATGCTTTGTAAAGCTAAAAAAGCTGTTTCTGCTTTTAAACTTCGTCAAAATGATCCATTAGCCCTAAAAGTTACTCTTCGTGGAGCCAGAATGTATGATTTTGTTGAAAAATTATTTAATTTAGTTTTACCTCGACTTCGTGATTTTAAAGGTTTA
>JAQVXB010000020.1 GCA_028709405.1 Candidatus Shapirobacteria bacterium | reverse complement strand
GCACTGCCATTCTAATTTACAAATCAACAACCATTCAAAAAATAGCTAATTTAATAACTGTTATTTCTTTCTTAATTTGGTCTATTTTAGTTTTAAAATATTTTTTAAAAAAAAGAGTAAAATAAAGCTGTAATTTAATAATTAAACTATTTTATGAAAAAAATAACTACTTTAGCTTTAATTATTTGCTCAGCCTTCCTTTTTTCTGCTTGTAGTCTTCAAAAAGGCATTAATAATACTGCTTCTACTACCCCCACTTCTTCCCCAGTAAAAGAAAAAAACACTTTTTCTCTTAAAGAATTACTTGCCAAAAATATTGCCCAAAAATGTACTTGGCAATTATCTGGCGAAGAGGGCACTGGCCAAGGTGAAATAATTATCAATGGTAATAAATTTAAACAAACTCTTAAAGTAGAAGGTCCAATGGGGGAGACAGAATTTATTGGTATAAGTGATGGTGGATGGTTTTATACCTGGTCAAACGACTCTGTCACCGATAATATGGCTTTTAAAATGAAACTTGATCAAACTCAAGATCAACCCGATTCAGATGCCACTCAAATTGCTGGCGGTAGAATAGATTGGGACCAAGAATACAACTATAATTGTCAACCAACCACCATCAGTGAGGCTGATTTAGCCCTACCTTCAGGCGTTGATTTTGTTGACATCAACGAGTTAGTCAATCAGTTTCAACAATAATCAATCATCGTTAAAACAGGCCCTCTCTTAAAATGTTACAATTATTTTAGTTATTATTTCCTAAAACTATGAAAAAATATTTAGTATTGTCTTTCCTTTTTTTATTAGTATCTACTCCTATCTTAGCCAAAACTTCTGTCGGAGCTCAAAACCAGCAAAATAAACCAGAAATAGTCACTTCCCAATCAAACAATTCAAACCAAGCCGTTTCTACTGTTAATCCAACTGGCATTCAGGTAAAAAACCAAAATCAAGTTAAAACTCAAAACCAAGGCGAAGATCAAAATCTAAGTGTCAGCACTCAAGAGAGTGAACAATTAAATCAAACTGTTGATGAAGATGTGGCTAAAGTTTCTGATCAAGTTAAAGAATTAATTGAAACAGTTGGTGCCAAAAGTGGAATTGGTCAACAAGTCAAAGAAATTGCTCAAAATCAACAAAAAGTTCAAGAGAAAATTCAATCATCTTTCTACGAACTTAAATCTCGTGGTAGTTTTGTTCGATTATTAGTCGGTAGTGATAAAAAACTTACCCAAGCTCTAGAAAACATGACCGAAGAAAATCAGCAAACCATCGAAAAATTAGTTGAATTAAGAAATAAGACTCAGAATCAATCCGAGCTAGATCAACTCGAAGAAACCATTAATCTAATGATTTCTCAAAATACTTCCTTACAAAATAAGCTAGCCAAGGAAAAGCAAGTCAATGGTCTTTTTGGATGGTTTGTAAATCTATTTAATAGACAACAAAACTAATTTTTTAAATTTAAAACACATCACTTTATCGCTTTACAAACAATAGAATCCAATTTTTTTGGAGCTTAAATTAAACTTTTTCTTAACGTTATATAGATTCTACCGTGATCCCGAGAAATTACTAATGTTATTTCAAATCCTCCATCCTTCCATTTCATTGTTCCCATTTTTTCATCATAGATATATTCCGACTTGTCTTTATATTGCTTTTTGTATTCTTCTTCAAGCAATAAAAACTCATCAACATCATCTTTACCATCATTGTCTTTGTCGCCACTGTCGATGACTGTAAAATATTTTGTAAATTCAACCTCTCCTCCTTTTTGATTTAACAAACCATAAGATTTTTCATGCTCAACTAAATTTGTATTTGTAGCTAAAATATTGGGAAAATCTATAAAATATTTGTTTAAATTTTCATCTTGATAATTTGGCAAATGAACTTGGATATAGCCAGTATTGTCTGAGCCATAATGGGCCGCTGAAACTTGGTACTCTCCAATTTTTCCTTTAACCATATCTGTAGGTTTAAATCCTTTTACTATTTCACTCTCAAATAAATTTTTATAATAATTCAAAAATTCTTCCTGGCTAGCATCAGAATAAAAAACAACATTAAAATAAGCAAAATTATTTTCTTCAAAATCAGAGATATTTCTCGGATCAGTATTTACAAAAATTTTATTTGAGCTGACTTTATTAAGTTTATATAGAGGAACTTGTTCAATTGGAAAACCTTCTATTAAAAAAGTTGATTCACTTTTGTCATTTAAAGATAAAGTCTGTTCAGTGGTTTTTGTTTTATCTTTAAAAGCAATAAACCCAAAAACTCCCAAAACCAATATTAAGATCAAAATTATTCCTGATTTTTTATTCATAATGGCATATTATAACTGTTAGTCCACCATTCTGTCACAACTCTTTTATTTAACTTGCTTCAAGCTATTTCCATCCCACTCAATTACTGGTTCATCTCCATATTTTGCATTTATTTCTACCGAGTGGTTTTGCCAAGTACCATATTCAATCATCTTATTTTTTGGCCCTTCAAAAGGAGCTATGGCAAAATAAGCAGTTATTTTATAGCCATCATCAAACATTTCCACCCTTTCGCTAGTTCTTATATTATCTGATGGTCTAAAACCATGCTTAAAACTATCTCCCGGACCGTAAACCTTTCCCATTGTATAAATGCCGCCCACATCTCTATCTTCTGCCTCGTTAGCCGCCAAATCATCCCAACATGTTGGGTTATGACAGACGTCCATCATATAAGATTCATTGCTAACATTAATTATTTTATAAACCTGAGGAGAATTCTTGTCAGAGTTAGTTTTTGAAGTTTCTTTTTTATCTTCTTCTTTGGGAACTTCTGTTGGTTTTTCCTCTTCTTTTTTAATCTCTTCTTCAATTTGTTTCATTATTTCCTCAACTTTTTCTTCGCTTTTAACAATATTATTTTCTTTCATCCACCCAGGCACTTCCTCCTCGGTCAGTCCGGCCACACTAGCTTTAGTTTCGCCCTTTTCATCAATTTTAATACTGATTCCTAATATTTTTTCATCTTGAACGGCTGATCTAATTTGATCGGCAGCAAAATAGCCAGCACTAACTTTTTCCATCGCCTTTGACACATTTCCCGGCAAATTGGCAATCGTCAAAATACTGGCCGCTGGTTCAGTCACTGCTCTTGCCTTATTAACCATTTCTGATACCTTATTTTTATCTCCCAGAGCTATTCTGGCTTCATCATCCGCCACTTCCAAAACTAAATCCGCTCCGCCTACCACTGTCGCTGTCGTTGCCAAAACTCCAGAAGCGCCCCCTGTCAATACCACACCTCCCACAAACACTGTTACCTTAGCTCCGTTTTTAATTCTCATCGAATTTTGTTCACAAGTTTCAAATACATCTCCTTCTTCTCCATAGGCCTCTCGGGTAATTTGGTCTTGAGTTTGATTTAAAATTAATTGAGCCATTTTGGCATCAACTCCCAAGTGTTTAGCCAAGGTTCTCACCGTTTTACCCGCCGGAGCACTCTCAATTATCTTTTGAATTTCAACCGTAGTATAAGCAGAAACATCTTTTACTAAATTAAATGATGTTTTTTCATTAGCCATTTTTTCAGCTTCTTTTTCTAGTTCCGCTACCTTGCCTTCCAGTGTCTTCCATCCCTCAATAACGGCGCTCATTTCTCTATTCCATTTATCATAATCTCCATATTCTTCAACCTTTTCCAAAACATTTTCCGTTCGAAATCGAAGCAGAGTATATTCTTTTGAGACGGATAAGGTTTTTTCGTAAACCGATTGATCCAAAGCTGATGTCTTATCTTCTTTTTTCAAAAAGAAAAAACCAACAATAACCACAATGATACTTATCACTATCAAATAAATATTTTTTTTAATCATGACTGATTATATCAACCTCTTTATTCAATTTCCTTATAAATTTCAATAATTTTATCCACCATCAACTTTACTGAATATTTTTTGGCATCTTTGGCTGCATTTTTACCAATTCTTTCCCTTAATTTTTGATCATTAATCAGTGTTTTTAATAAAGTTGCTAATTTTATAGCGTTTTCAGGATCAACAAAATAACCATTCTCTCCATCAACAATAAATTCTTTTGGTCCACCAGTATTTGAGGCTATTACTACCTTTCCCGCTGCCATTGCTTCCAAATACATCAACCCAAAAGTTTCATATAAAGCTGGTACACACACAATATCACACCCAGCATAATATTGAGGCATTTCATCCGGATCAATCACCGGAATCAATTCCACTTTCCCTTCTAATCCTTTTTCTTTTATCATTTTTTCCATTTTCTCTTTTGCTTTTCTTTTCACTTCACCACCATATACTTCATTACTAATACTCACCAACACAAATTCATTTGTCTTTTCTTTTATCAACAACTCTAACGCTTCAAATACTAATGCTAGATTTTTTTGTTTATTAAGTTGTCCTGTAGTCAAACTAAATAGTCTCGCCGGCGAAAATAACACTACCTTCCCATTTTTTTTAATTTTGTCCATTATTTGACTTTTTTGAGCTATAACAAATTTATCCGCATCAATTCCGTTATATACTACCTTTATTTTTTTTGCCTTTGTTCCTAATTTTTTCCATTCTTTTCTCACAAAATCACTTACACAAATCAAATAATCCCATTCAAGATCCCTTAATGGTTTTGTTGTTTCTGGATTTTTTAATTGAGCATTATGGGCATGTTCTACCATTGGTATTCCATATTCCTTAATGGTTTTATATATAAATAAAATCGTTTTTACTCCTATTGATTTATCACTACCTCCAGAAGGATAAGATCCATTGTGAAAATGAAAAATGTCTGGTTTTTCTTGATTAAGAATCTTTATTACATCGTTTCTAATTATACTTTCATTCTGTTGACTTCTTGGATCCACATATTTTCTTCTAAACACTTTAATTCCAAATATTTTTTCTTCTTTTTCTACTTCGTCATTTAATACTGAAGTTAATACTGACACCTTATATCCTCTTTTTACCAATTCTCTGGCCTGATTTAATAATATTGTTTCAGCTCCACCTATTTTTGGATAAAACAACCACCCAAAAAACATTATCGACTTTTTTGTCATTTTTCCTCCTTTATTTTAAATTCAATAATATTATTCTATTATTGCCAACAATTCTGCTAGTACATAAATAGTTTTATCGGCCGCAATCCTCAGTTCTTTAATCTTTGGTTTATATGCCACACTTAAACCCGCTGCCTTAAATGTTGCCATGCCTTTCTCATTTCCAGTCACCATAATTGTTTCCAGTGCTTTTACTCTTTGGGTCTTTATTGCTTTATTAAAAGCCGCTGAAAATCCTTGATTAAAATCATCCTGAAGCCAACCGTTCGATTTTTTTCTAATTTTACCTGTATAACTACCATTCTTTTTCTCCATTTCCACTCCATTCCAAAAATGTACCCCTAATTTTTTAGCATAACATTCTACTACTGGCGAAAAATTAGAACTTATTATTCCTACTGTATATTTTCTTCTCGTTAATGCTTTGACTACTTCTTTAGCATATTTTACTGTTGGCAACTTATCGCACAATTCTTCCACAGTCGATATTTTCATTCCTCTAAATAATTTTACATTTCTTTCCAAATATTCTTTTGCCGTAATTTCGCCTTTTTCCATCAATTTATGATTCTCTATTATTTTATCTTCTATTCCCAATTGTTTCAAAAATTGACTAAAGTATTTTTCGTTAATTAAAGTATTATCCAGCGTAAACAGCACTAATTTATATTTGTGTCGTATTAGTCCTGCCCTAGAAATCATTGTTTCCAACACTTGCCGACTCATTTCTTTTACCGTTTCTGCTGAATTTTCCCTATTAACCAGTCTCCCAATATCTACCTCTATAATCCTTTGACCATCTTCTATTGCATCAAACAATAGTCCTATGTCTACCCCATATCTTTCGGTAAATTCTGCTTGTTTTAAAAAACTCTTTTTGGCACAAATCTGTCCACTAATTGGTTGGTCAAAATATAAACTGGGAAACAAAATCTCCATCATTGGCTTAACTGCGAATTCAGTTACTCTTCCTCTTCTTCGACTAAATGAACCCCTAGCCATATCTACTTCGTCTTTCAGCACTGGCTCGGCAATTTTATAAATTTTTTGGCTAGTAATATTACCCAAATCGGCATCCAAAAACAAAATTACCTCATTTTTAGCTTTTTCTACCCCTGTCTTCAGAGCTCTACCTTTACCTTTATTTTTTTCATGTTTGACATATACAAATCTAGGGTCACTTTCAAATTGTTTTATTGTTTCTTGTGTTCCATCACTACTACCGTCATCTACAAAGATTAATTCATCTAAGTTCTGAGTCTTTAAAAGTTCATTTAATACTCGTACAAATCTGGGGTTTTCGTTATAAGATGGAACTACTGCTGAAAATTTTTGATAAACAAGTTCATTAGGGTTTTTTAGGTTTAGTGAAGGGGGTGATATTATTTTAGTCATTTCCTATTATATCAATAAAATTTCTAGACCTTTATTAAACCACGTGAATATCGGCAAATTAATTATATATCCAGGCTTTTCAAATGAAAATTAATAGACAAGAGATTTTAATTTAACCATTCACCAATTGGCGGAGGAGGTGGGATTCGAACCCACGAGTCCTTTCGAACACACGCTTTCCAGGCGTGCGCCATAAACCACTAGGCGACTCCTCCTTAAGGTAGGCTATTATACCTACTTTTTCATCAATTTATCCAATTCTACTTTTGCTTTTTTTAGTAAAGTTTTTTCACTATCATAAGCCAATTTTTCCACCGCATCTTTAAAACTAAACCATTCTCTTTCTAACACCATTTCTGTATCATAATACTTTAAATTACTTTGTTCTAAATATTCCATCAAAAAAAATGTTACCTTTTTGATTATTTTCTTTTTTAATTCTTTATCCCAAATTAAATAATCATTTGATCCCAATTTAGTTACTATTTTTGCTTTAACTCGCCCTTCTTCTTCCACTTCTCTTAAAGCCGCTTGTTTTAAAAATTCCTTTTTATTTAAATGACCTTTGGGGAATTTATAAACTGCACCATCATCAGTTTCTCTCTTTTTGTTTTTTTTACTTCTAAAATTAGAGACAGTTTTAATTAACAACCAAAAAGTTTTATTATCTTCTTGTTTGTATACTAAACCACCCGCTGATCTTTCATCGTAATATGACCCATCATTAATCTCAATCGAATTATCTTTCATAAGTGATTGATTATATCTTAATTTATTAAAAACTCTCAGTAATTATTTCAATAATTCTGCTTGTTGATTTTTGTGGAATTGTTTTGGTTACTTTTACTAATTTAGCTCCAATTTCCTTAGCTTGTTTTTTCTTTTTATCCCAATTTTCATCATTTTCACTAACTGCAATTATTTCCGGTTTTATTTTTTTTATAATTTTTAAATATTCTTCATCACTTTTCATATAAGGCAATTTTATTACTTTGTCTACTATTTTTAATTTATTTAAGAATTTAAACCTATTCTCCTGATTATTTATTGGTCTATTTTTACCCTTATTTTCGGAAATATTTTTATCTGATTCCAATAAAACAATTAAAATGTTACCTTTTGCTTTTGCTTTCTCTAAAAAGGTTAAATGTCCCAAATGAACAATATCAAAACAACCACCAACTAATACAATTTTTTTATCTGTAAATTTCATCTAACTAAACCTAATGGCTGATACCAAGTCAAAGGTTTTTTACAGACAGGACAAGTTGTTGGAGGAGTTTTTCCTTTATGAATATAACCACAATTTACACACTTCCACTCCAGTTCAATTTCTCTATTATAAAGAGTATTAGCGTCTAAATGAGTGGCAATAATTAGATATCTTTCTTCATGCTTTTCTTCCACTTCTTTTACTTCTCTAAATAATCTTTCTGCCTCAACATCACCATCAATTTTTGCCTGTTCTTCAAAAGAAGGGTACATTTCTGTCCATTCATGATGTTCACCTGCGGCTGCCATTTTTAAATTTTCCACTGTATTAGTACTAAAAGGTTCAATTGATAGATTATCCGACACAATTACCTTTTCCTTAATCATTTCAAATTCTTCTTCGGCATGAGCTCTTTCTTGATCAGCTGTCTCTTCAAACACTCTGGCAATCCATTCTAAATTTTGTTTTCTCGCCATTTTGGCAAAAATAGTATAACGATTTCTAGCTTGGCTTTCACCAGCAAAAGCTTTCAAAAGATTTTCTTGTGTTTTATTCATATTAACTAATTTTATCATTTCAGCTTATTTTCAGCTTTGGGCATATAATACTTATTATGAAAATTTTAATTGTAGAAGATGAACATTTAATTGCCAACGCCATTAAAAAAGGTCTAGAACAAGAACATTATGTTATTGATGTTGCTTACGATGGTTTAGAAGGTTTTGATCTTGCCTCTAGTGGTGATTATGATCTAATTTTATTAGATCTAATGCTTCCCAATATGAACGGTTTAGAAATTTGTCGCCAACTCAGAAATGAAAAAAATCAAGTTCCAATTTTAATATTGACTGCCAAAAGTCAGTTAGAAGACAAAATTAATGGTCTTAATTGTGGTGCTGATGATTATCTAACTAAACCCTTTGCCTTTGAAGAATTATTAGCTCGTATTCGAGCCCTAACTCGTCGTCCTCAATCAACCACCACTGACAGTCTTAGTGTTGGCGATCTTTCTTAAAATTTATCTAATTATGAAGTTACTCGTCAAAACAAACTTATTATTTTATCTAGTAAAGAATATTCTCTCTTGGAATGTCTCATGCGCCACGCCAATAAAATTTTAACCAAAGATCAATTAATTCA
>JAQVXB010000019.1 GCA_028709405.1 Candidatus Shapirobacteria bacterium | reverse complement strand
CGCATAACAATGAAAAACACCAGTCAACTTATCATATTTTTTTAGAATTTCTATCACTTCATCAACCGCTTTTCGGGCATGAATAATTAGTGGTAATTTAAATTTTTGGGCTATTTCAATTTGTTTTTTAAAAACTTTAATTTGCTGGTCCTTATCAAATTTATCCGAAAAATCTAATCCACATTCACCAATTGCCACAATATTTTTATAATTTTTAGTCACAATTTTTTCTAGTTTGAGAGGGGAGTCTTGGCTTTCCATTGGGTGGATTCCCACTGCCACTAATAACTTTTCTGGATATTTTTCACCTAAAATTAGATTATTAATCGAATCAGTCACGTTCGAAGCCGCTAAAATAATTTTATTTAATCCCCTATCAATGTCGCACAATCTTTCAAGATGAGCATGTGTATCAATCATCTTATTTTATCCTCGGAAATAAAGATTCTTCAAGTACTTTAACCTCATTTTTAAAGCAATTTTCAATTTTTAATGACTTCTCCGGCATTAAAATTTGCAGATGGAAGGCAGCTTTTCGAATGTTTTTGATACATTCGCTTAAAACTGCAATTCTTTCTGGATTTTCTTTTTCCAGTTTCCATGGCGTAGTTTGATTTAGTTTTAAATTTGAAGCATCAACATATTTATTAAAAATTAATCCAAAAGCTTCATCTAATTTCAAATCATCAATAAATTTCTCAAATTCACCATCAAATTCAAATTTTTCCTCTTCTGTTTTTTGTCCTTCAGCCAATTTAGCTACTCTTGAAACCAAATTACCTAAATTATTAGCCAAATCAGCATTATATTTTTCTTTAAATCGATTAATTCCAACATCTGAATCATTTTCTGATGGAAAAGATCTAGCGATTAAGTACTTACTCCCCTCTACTCCAAACAGATCCACTAACTGTTGTGGAGAAATTACATTTCCTAATGATTTAGACATTTTTTGTCCATCAATCATGTAAAAACTGTGAGTATAAGTTTTTTTTGGTAATTCAATTTTTGCTGACAACAACATTGCCTGCCAAATTACAGTATGAAACCATAAAATTTCTTTTCCCAATAAATGTAAATCTGCCGGCCAAAAAGTTTTTTTATCTTCCAAAAACTGAGTTGCACTGTAATAATTAATCAAAGCATCAAACCAAACATAAACTGTCTGGTTTTTGTCCCAAGGAGTTTGAATTCCCCATTCCACGTTTTCCCGAGAGATTGAAATGTCTTTTACTCCTGACTTAAGTTTTGCCAATATTTCCAGCTTTTTACCAATTGGAAAAATATAATTACTTTCATCATTTTCAATCAATTTAATAATTTCTGGCACATATTTACTTAATTTAAAAAACCAATTTTCTTCGCTTTTAGACACTGTTTTTTCTGCTGGGTGAAGACCACAATGTCCATCGACCAATTCTGTTTCGGTCAAAAATTTTTCACAGCCAACACAATATAAACCCTCATATTTAGCTTTATATACGTCGCCATTATCATAAATTTTTTGTAAAACTTCAGCTACTACTTTTTCATGTCGTAAGTCGGTTGTTCTAATAAAAAAATCATAACTAATATCTAAGCTTTTCCAAGCCTCTTCAAATCTTGGTGAAATCTTGTCACAATATTCTTTAATTTCTAAACCTTCTTTTTGAGCTGTCTCCGCCACTTTTTGACCATGTTCATCAGTTCCAGTTAAAAAAAAGACTTCTTCGCCTTTAGTTCTATGTAATCTGGCCACTACATCAGCCGCCACTGTTGTACAAGTGTGACCAATATGAGGAACATCGTTAATATAATATATCGGAGTTGTTATAAAAAATTTCTTCATTACCCTTATTTTCGCACATTACTTGTTTTTTTTCTTAGCTACTTTTTTGATTGTCTTTTTCTTTACTACAACTTTCTTTACACTTTCACCGCCAACTTTTTTAGAATATTGTCCTTTAAGTCGGTCAGATTTATTTTTATGAAAGATATTTTTTTTGACCGCCTTATCCAATATAGAATAAACTTCTTTTAAACCATCATTAGATGGTTTAGTTAAAAATTTTTTAACAGTAGTTTTTAACTTATTTTTAAAAGAAACATTATCCTTATGATTTTTTAAGGACTTTCTTAATGATTTTTTTGCAGATAAACTGATTGGCATGAGCAATATTTTATCTTATCCTTTCTTTATTTACAACCATATATAATCTAATTAATAATCAGATATAATTCATTTCATGACTTTCAAAGAAAGAATTCGGTCGATAAGCCAATCAAAACAAAGTAGTATCCTCTCTGCCTCTTTAGTATTGGCCATAACATTCAGTATTTCGTCAATTTTAGGTCTTTTAAGAAATCGATTTTTGTATGCCAGATTTTTTGCTTGTTGCGTTGCTGATCTTGACGTTTATAATGCCGCTTTTCGACTTCCCGATTTAATTTTTAAACTTTTAGTAACTGGTGTTTTGTCTGCTTCCTTCATTCCTGTTTTTTCCAGTTATTTACATAAAAACAAAAAAATAGCTAATGAAATTGCTTCTACAGTTATAAATCTCCTTCTTATTGTTTTTACTATAATTTCTGTTTTTGCTTTTATTTTTATTAAACCAATCTCCAGTCTTATTGCTGCCGGTTTTACTCCTGATCAATTGGTTTTAATGGCCAATTTAAGTCGAATATTACTTATTGCTCAAATATTTTTTCTTATCAGTAATTTTGTTACCGCTATTCTTCAAGTCAATCAAATTTTTATTATTCCAGCCTTAACTCCAATTGTCTACAACCTTTTTATAATTATTAGCATTTTTACTTTAGCTCCAGTTTTTGGAATCCATGGCGTTGCTATTGGTGCTGTTGTTGGTGCTTTTTTTCATTTAGCCATCCAATTACCAGTACTTCGTCGTCAGGGTTTTCTTTATTTACCAATAATTAAAACAAAATTAACTGGAGTTAGAGAGATATTTCGGCTTATGGTTCCAAGAGTTTTATCTCTTGGTTTAGGCGAGATTGAAAATACTGTCACCTTATTTTTTGCTAGCTCTTTAGCTTCTGGCTCTATCTCTCTTTTAAATCTAGCTCTTCAATTTATGTATTGGCCAAGTCGTATCTTTGGTACCACTGTTGGCCAAGCTTCTTTACCTATTCTTTCCAAAAACATCGCCAAAAATGAACTAAACACCTTTAGAAGCACTGTCAATAAAATCATTATTCAAAGTTTATTTATTGCCATTCCTGTAGCTGTTTTAATTCTAGTTCAGAGAGTTTCTATTATCAGAATATTATATGGATCTCGTCAATTTCCCTGGGCAGCCACTATCTTAACTTCCAGAATTCTAGCCTTTTTAACTCCAGGAATTATTTGTCAAGCTGTAATCCAAATTTTAGTTAGATCTTTCTATGCCCTTCATAACACTAAAATTCCTTTCTTTGTTTCCTCTATTTCCTTAACTATAAACATTATTACAAGTTATTATTTTGATAATTTCACTAGCTTTGGTGTTATTGGTTTAGCTATTAGTTCTTCAGTTAGCAATATAATTCAATTTTTAGGTTTATTAATTATGTTTATCAAAGTTGTCGACGGTTTTGATTGGCCACTTATGTTTAGTAAATTTTATAAAATATTTCTTTCCTCGGTTTTAATGGGAATTACTAGTTGGTTTTCTATAAAATTTTTAGATCTTTTTATTTTAGATACCAGCCGTGTTATTTCAGTTTTAACTTTAACAATGATTTCATCGATGATTGGGGTAATTACTTATATTTTCTTTGTTAAATTTTTGAGATTAGAAGAGATTAAAGATTATCAAAAATATTATTTCAAATTTAAGGATTTTATTTTCCGCAAATAGTCGTATATACTGAATATATGGCTGCCAAAAAAGAGATATCTCTTTTACCTGAATCTGAAAATCCAAGATCCTTTAGTGCTCGTTTTTTCAAATGGATTACAACTACTGGTAGAGTAACGATAATTCTTACCGAACTGATTGTTATTTCTGTTTTTATTTCTCGTTTTTGGTTAGATCGCAAAAATTCCGACTTATCAGAAATTTCTCGCCAAAAGCAGGCCATTCTAGAAAGCACTATTCCTTTTGAAAAAGAATTTGTTCAATTACAACAAAGACTTACCTATATTAAAGATTTTTATTCTAATCAACCAGACTACAGTCAACAAATTGATTCTCTAATAACTAGTACCCCTGAAGACCTATTCTACGATGATATTTCCGTCTCTAAAGATGAAAAATCAAATCTAATCACTATTAATACTTCATTAATTGCTTTTAGAGAGGAAAGTATTGTTTCTTTTATTACCAACCTCATGTTAAACCCAGACATAGATCAGGTTAATGTTAATAAGATAGAAAAAAAAGAAAAAGAAAATACTTACTCAATTTTAATTACCTTATTTTTTAAGCCAACTACCAAGGCTAATCCTAAAATATGATCGATACAAAAAACTGGTTTCAACTTAGGCCAATGTACAGCTACATCAGAAAACAGGCTGAAAATGAAAAGTTTCTAAAATATCTTGAGGTTAGCGGAACTTTTGCCTTGATTGCCATATTTCTTTTCTTTGCCATTATGCCAACCATGACAACTATTTTTTCTTTATTAGGAGAAATTAAATCAAAAGAAGCTTACATTAAAAAAGTTGACTTAAAAATTAACAATATTATTAAAGCTCAAGAATCTTATTCTCAAGTTCAAGAAAAATATTATTTAATCGAGGATTCCTTTCCAACTCTAGCTCGATATTACAATGGAACCTCCAATTTGGCTACCTTATTTAAAGAATCGTCAATGTCTATTAATCAAATAAGTATAAATTTAAATGAAAATAAAAACAAAGCTAATGAGTTTTATGATTCTTACCAGGTTAATATAGTAGGAGAAGGGCAATATTCTTCCGTTTTAGATGTGGTCAAAAAAATGCTTAATAATCGTCGTCTACTTAACGCTTCCAATATTCGTATCGGCAAATTAGACACAAAAAAGAATGATCAAGACATATCAAAAACCATCCAAATAAATTTATCTAGCGATTTATATTTTTTACCCGACAACAATGAATAAAAATAAAATTACTTCTTATTTTGTTTTTGTCTCTTTTCTCACTTTTGTAGCTATATTTTTTTCTATAGTTGAAAAAAGTTATTTTAATTTGAAAAAACCACAAAAATTAGTTGAAAATAATGCTCTTTTGAAGGAATTTAATCCAAATTTAGACTTGTCTGTAATTTCTACTATTGAGTCGAAAAACAAAAACACTGAAGAATCATTTGATTTTTCAATCATTAAATCAGCCGACACCGAAAATTCTATAAGACCAACCGTTGAACCAACAATCGAACCAGCAACTGAACCAACAATCGAACCAACAATCGAAACATCTATTACTCCAAACTTAGAATCAACAAATTCATCTTCTTCGGAAGTACCAACATTATAAAATGTTTAAAGAAAAAAAAATTCCGACTATTTTAGGACTCATTATTTTAATAGGAGGCGTTTTCATTGGTGTTTTTCTAACCAACAAAAACACTAATTTTATATCTAAAGCCAGTGGTGATTGTCACCCAATAAATCCACAAATAACCAATATTACTAATAATTCTGTTACCATTTCTTTTACCACTGAATCATTATGTCTTTCATCTCTAGTTGTCAACAATCAAAATTTTGACAATTTAGCAATTCTAGACACCACCCAAAAAAGTAAAATTCATTATTTTGATGTAAATAATTTAAAAACTTCTTCTGAATATGAATATTTCTTTATTAACGATGGTAAAAATTATAAACAGTCATCCTATAAATTTGAAACTGCTAAAAATCCAGTCGGTTCAATTCCTTCTTCAAATTTAGCTTGGGGTCGAGTTTTTACTCCAAATTTCAATGCCGCTAGTAAGGTTATGGTTTTTTTAAATATCCCTGGAGCTTCACCCTTATCTGCCTTAGTAACTAGTTCCGGTAACTGGAATATCTCTTTAGCCAATAGCTTTAACGAATCAAAATCGAACAGATTTATTCCACTCCCCAACACTTCAGAAGAAATTATTGTCATCGATCAAGACAGACAAAGAACTCAAATTAGTGGCAACACCTCTCAAAACAATCCTACTCCAGATATCATTTTGGGCCAAAATCAATTTTCAGCCCTACCTGTTACTTTTGATATTGAAACCAATAGTGGCTATTTGCCATCAATTACTCCGGTTCCAAATATAAAAAGTTTAGATATTTTAAATCCAAAAGACAACGAAAATATTTCTACTAAAAAACCTGATTTTTTTGGAACTGGTCCGTCTAATTCTAAAATAAAAATTAAAGTTGAATCCCCTGTTGTTTATAATGATGAAATAAGCACCAATGATGACGGTTCATGGAATTGGTCTCCGCCCGCAGACCTAACCCCAGGTGAACATACTGTAACTGTTACTGTTAATGAAAATGGAGTAGATAAAATCATCTCTCGAAAATTTACTGTTCTGGCTGCAGAGAATCCTCTCTCTTATTCTGCCTCATCATCCGCTACAACTCCAACCCCAACCATGACTCCAACGCCAACTTCGACTTTAAAAACAACACCCACTCCAACAATTGTCCCGACCAAAATTCCAACTGTAACTTTAACCCCCACCATTCGTACTAGTAAGCCAAGTACCAGTTCTGGAATTCCAACCGCTGGTAATTTATTACCCACTTTTTCCCTTATTTTATTAGCCTCTTCATTTATTGGATTATCTGTCTTTTCTTTAAATAAAAAATAGCTTTTTAAGCCCAAGTAGTTTAGGTGGTATCATAACATATTGATGTTTCAAATAAAAAAAATCAATTCTATAATTGAAGAATTTCGTCCTATTCAGTGGATAAAAAATTTAAGTATTTTTGCTGCCATCATTATAAATGGTCAATTGTTTGATCAAAACTTGTTTATAAAAAACTCTTTTGCTTTCATCTCTTTTTGTTTATTGTCATCTTCTTCTTATATAATTAACGATCTTATCGATATTAATAAAGATCGCCTACATCCCACCAAAAAAAATAGGCCAATTGCCAGAGGTGATATTTCCGAATCTTTAGGTGCCTTTATTGCTCTTATTCTTCTTTTTTTAGGTTTAGCCATTGCCATATTTACTAGTTATAGTTTCTTTATTATTTCTTTAATTTTTATTTTATTACAATACTCCTACTCTTTATTCCTCAAAAAGAAGGCCATTATTGATATCGTTGGCATTGCTCTATTTTTTATAATCAGAGCTTATGCCGGCGAAATTGTAACCGGTTACCATCTTCCAATTTGGATTATGTTAACAGTCATTTTTTTATCATTATTTATTGCCAGTGGAAAACGCCGAAGTGAACTCATGAATAGTGGTATAAAAACTCGTTCTGCCCTCGCTGGTTATGGTAAAAGTTTATTGAATTTCTACACCACCATGTTTGCTGTTTGTACTTTGATAACTTATGCCATGTTTACTTTTTTTGAAGAATCAGTAAGTTTCACTGGATCTGGTGTTATACACCAATTTCTTCTCGAAAATATTCCTAATGTTTTAAATCGAAAATGGTATATGATCACTCTTTTACCTGTTATTTTTGGCATGATGCGTTATGGCCAAATAATTTTTGAAATGCAAGAAGGCGAGAGGCCAGAAAGAATAATTGCTACCGATATACCTCTTTTATTATCAGTTCTATCTTGGGGACTGATGATGATTGGGATTATTTATGTTATCTAATAAAGTCAAGATTTTTTTACTAATACTTTTTTTTGTTGTTATCACTATTTTTACTCGATTTTCATTTTTAAATTGGGGGAATAATTATTTCTTTAATCCAGACGAGAACAATATGGCAACTTCTGTTGCCCAAATGACCATCACTAACCTCAATCCAAATTTTTTTGCTTACGGCCAATTTCCTTTATTCTTAACTTTTTTTACCACTCCAAAACATGATTTTTCTACCATAGTCCTTACTATGCGCTTTTGGTCTGCAATATTTTCTTCACTGTCTATCTTATTTTTTTATTTCATCTGCTTAAATATTTTTAAATCAAAAAAAATAAGCTATCTTTTTTCTCTTCTTTTAATTTTTACCCCAGGTCTAATCCAGTCAGCCCATTTTGGCACCACTGAGTCAATTTTAATTTTTGTTTTTTCTACCAACATTTTTCTATCTTTAAAATATTATCAACAACAAAAAAAACAATATTTATTATTTGCGATTTTGGTTAGTGCTATTGGTCTCGCTTCAAAGATTACTGCTATTTTTTTTGTTTTACCAATTTATTTCTGTCTATTCTTAATTTATCTAAAAGATAAAAAAATATTAAATTTTATTTTCACTTTTTTTATTTTTAATTTACTATTTTTGTTATTATCAATTTTATTTTCACCTTTCAATTTAATTGATTTTTCTAATTTTAAATCAACCATTTTTTATGAAAGTTCTGTCGCTATTGGTAATTTAGATGTTTTTTATACTCGTCAATTTAAAAATTCTACTCCATTCATTTTTCAATTTATAAATATTTTTCCCTATACCAATGGAATTTTTGTTTTCTTTTTTTCATTTATCGGTTTTTTATTTTTTTTAAAGTCTTACTTTTTAAACCCTAAATCAAAATTAAACTTAATCCTGATTCCTTGTTTAATTTATTTTGTTTATAACGGCCAATTATTTGTAAAATGGTCTCGTTTTATGTCTCCTTTATTTTTTATTGGTCCATTTTTTTGCCTTTATCTTTTTCAAAAAATAAAGAGCAGGATTATTATTACTGCTCTGATTATTTTGATGATTAGCCCTGGACTTTATTTTTTCACCAGATATTTTTCACCAGATATTAGAGTTGTTGCCTCTGATTGGATAAAATCAAATATTAATCAAGAATCTTTTGTTTTATCTGAATCGGGTAATGTTGTTAATTTACCTGTTTTATATTCAAATCTTAAAGTCAACAATTTTGATTTTTATCAATTAGATACTTCTCCTAATAATTTAAATAAATTAATTGACAGTTTAACTTCATCAGATTATATTTTTGTCCCATCTCTCCGAGTTTTTAAAAACCAGAATAATTCAAATTACCCCTTGTCTCAAAGTTATTATCAAAATT
>JAQVXB010000018.1 GCA_028709405.1 Candidatus Shapirobacteria bacterium | reverse complement strand
TGCCTAAAATAATTCTCGTTACCGGCGGAGCCGGACATGTTGGCTCACACATTATCGAGCAACTCGTTAAAGATCCAAATAATAGGGTAATTTCTTTAGACAATTATTTTAATGGTAGTAAAGAAAATCATATTACTGGCGCTGAATATCGCGAAGGTCATACAAAAGATATTGATAAATTAATAAAAGAAACACCAGATATTGTTTTTCATCTAGGTGAATATGCCAGGGTCACCCCATCTTTTGATGATATTGAAAAAGTATATGACATGAATATTGTTGGTACCTTTGCAGTTGTTGAATTTTGCCGCAAAAGAGAAGTTGGTAAATTGGTCTATGCTGCTTCCTCCACTAAATTTGCCACTAATGGTGAAGAACGTAATGCCAATCCATATTCTTTCACCAAAGCTATGAATGTCGATCTTATTAACAATTATGGCCTTTGGTACAAATTACCCTACGCCATTTGCTATTTTTATAATGCTTTTGGCCCTCGAGAAAAAGGTGTTGGTAAAACTGCTACTTTAATTGCTAAATTTGAACAACAATATCTCAACAATGAACCACTTACCATCGTCAAACCTGGAACTCAAAAACGTAATTTCACTTATGTTGGCGATTTAGCCAAAGGAATTATATTAACTGCCGAAAAAGGTAATGGTGATGGATATACATTAAAAAATAATAAAGAATATTCAATAATAGAAATAGCAAAAGCTTTTGGCAGACCTTTAAGTTATGTTGATGGTTATCCCGGTAGGACCGAATCCGGTCAAGCTCCAAACAAAGCTCGTGAAGAATTAGGTTGGGAAAGTACGATTGACGTCATCGATTATATTAAAGACTTTGTCTCCAAAAACCCTTTAAATAAATAATGTTAAAAACTTTTCTCTCAGTTAATTTTGGTTGCCGTGTTAATTCCGCAGAAACTAATCAATGGTCTCAAATTTTAATTGATCAGGGTTATTTACCAACAAATTCTAATCCTGATTTAATTCTAATTAATACTTGTTCAATTACTAAAAAAGGAGAAAAAGAATCATTAAATAAGGTCAAAAATCTCCACCAAAAATATCCCCAAGCTAAGATTTATGTCACAGGTTGTGCCAATTTCGAAAAAGTCAAAAATATCCCCAATATTTTAATTTACAAAAATGATCAAAAAGAAAAAATATTAAATAACTTAAAATCATCTTATAGTCCAGATATAAAAGATAAATTTAGTAATACCAATCGTTTTTTATTAAAAATTCAATCTGGGTGCACTCAATTTTGTTCCTATTGTATTGTTCCTTTTAAAAGACCTATTCTTTGGTCTTTAAAAATAGAAGACGCCGTTACAACTATAAAAAAAGCTGTTGCCGATGGTTATAAAGAAATTATTATTACTGGAGTTAATATTGATGAATATCAATATAATTTTTCTAATCTAATTAAAAGCTTATTAGATCAAACTGATATAAAATTAATTAGCTTTGGTTCAATTCCAATTAATTGTATTAATCAAGATTTTATTAATCTATTTAAAAAATACCCGAACCGTTTATCTCATTTTATTCATATTCCAATTCAATCCGGTTCAGATAAAATTTTAAAACTCATGAACCGCCCTTACACTAAAAAAGATATATTAAATAAATTTGGAAATTTGTCATTGGAAATTGGAAATTTAAAATTCGGTACTGATATTATTGTTGGCTTCCCTACTGAAAGCGACCAGGATTTTCAAGAAACTTTAAATTTATGTCAAAAAATAGGCTTTAATAAAATTCATGTCTTTAAATATTCTCCTCGTCCCAACACCAAAGCTAGAATTATATTTGAAAATTCACCCAAAATTTCTAAAGAAATTCTAAAAATTAGATCCCAAACTATCTCCCAAAGTAAACTTCCATCTCATCAAACACCTGAAAACTAAAAGACACTTCTTGTCCAGGAAATCTAGAATTTTTACCCCAAATATAGGCTTTATTAACATCATCTCTCATTTGATTGGAAATTCTTTTTAAAACATTATCCAAAGTACTGGTACTTTTTAGAATTAATGGTTCATTCTTATCAGCTTCCAAATTTCTCTCTCTTTTTAAATACACCCTAACCAAACCCAAACCTTTCCAAAGTTTTTCTTTAAAATCATCCAAACCAATTCCTTTATCAGCACACATTAAAACCAAATTATTTTCTTTATTTTTAGAAATTGGAAATTTGAAATTAGGATTTAAATCTATTTTAGTTACTACTTCAACAGATGCCATATATTTAATTGATTTAGATAAAGCATCAATCAGTTTATCTATACCTTCAACCTTTTCCCCAATTTGGATAATAGCATTACTTAACCCCATTTCCTTAGCCACTTCTATTACAGTTTCCTTTTCAAAAGATTGATATGGATCAATCACTTGAATTGCCCCTTTATGAGTCCTGTGAATTGATATTTTGGCCGGTCTAGTGTTAAGTCTCATTCCTGACCGATAAAGTTCATCTTCAACCTGTTTTAGCCAATCTATTCTTTTCACATCTGTCATTAACACTACCAAGTCACTAGCTCTAATTACTGACAACACTTTTTTTCCAAAACCTTTATTTTTAGCTGCTCCCTCAACAATTCCCGGTAAATCTAAAATTTGAATCTTAACTCCTTTATATTCCATCATCCCAGGCACCACCCCTAAAGTGGTAAAATCATAATTTCCTACACGTGATTCTGCATTAGTTACTGCATTTAATAAAGTAGATTTTCCTACACTTGGCAAACCGACCAAAACCACCGATGCGTCGCCAGAATGCTTAATAGCATATCCAATTCCACCACCGCCACCACCTCTACTAGAACTACCATTTAATTCATCATTAAGTTTGGCCAATCTAGCTTTCATCATGGCATGATGATGTTCCGTCCCTTTATGATACGGCAAATCCCTAATTTCCTTCTCAATTCGAGAAATTTGCATTTTAATAATTTCTTCTTTTGTCATTTGTTAAAATTAACTACCGAAAAATTATGTTTTTTATTTTTTTACTAACTTTTAGTCTCTTTTTTAATAGTCATATTTTAGCATCTGACAATATTTTTGGTCTCCATTTATCTCAAACAGAGGATATTTATCAGGCTAATCAAGTGATTAATTCCCAAAACGGCGATTGGGGATGGGCAACAATTGTTATTAAATTAGATCAATTAGATCAACATACTTGGCAAAAATTCTTTGATAATTGCCGAAAATACCACATAATTCCTCTTGTTAGAATAGCTACTATTGGCGAAAAAGACTACTGGAAAAAACCAGAATATTCCGATATTGATCACCTTGTCTCTTTTTTAAATTCTTTAAATTGGCCTACCAAACAACAACACATTATCTTATTTAATGAAATTAATCATGGTAACGAATGGGGAGGAGAAGTTGATATAAAAGATTTTACTGACAAAAGTTTTTATGCCGCCAAAAAATTTAAAGAAACTAACCCTAATTTTTTTATCTTATCTAGTGCTCTTGACTTAGCTGCACCAGAAAAACCCCCAAAATTTAAATCCGCCGAAAATGTCTATAAAGAAATAATTTCCCTAAATCGTGATTATTTTAATCAAATAGATGGATTAGCCTCACATTCCTATCCCAATCATGGTTTTATTGGTACTCCAAAAGAAACCGGTCAACATAGTATAAAAGGTTATCTCTGGGAACTAGAATTACTAAAAAAACTAGGAGTAAACAAAGAATTACCAGTTTATATTACCGAAACTGGTTGGCCTCATCGTGAAGGAATAAAACCTCAAAATAACTTGTACACCACCAAAACTACATCTGAATTTTTAATAGAAGCACTAAATATTTGGTCTTCCGACCCAAAAATAAAAGCCATTACTCCTTTCATTTACAATTATTATCAAGAACCTTTTGATCATTTTTCTTGGCTAGACAAAGACTCAAAAATTTATCCTGAATATCAAAAAATTATTGATCTACCTAAAAATAAAAATGATCCAGAACAAATTATTAATTATCAATTAGAAAAAATATCCGTCCCTTTTTTAATCTTTGAAGGTAGTGAATATCTCGGTGAAATTATCTTAAAAAACACTGGCCAATCAATTTGGGGAGAAAAGAAATTTTGTCTTAATTCAAAAACTAGTCCAAATATAACTAGCACTGAAATTTGTAGTGATGATAATTTTGTCTATCCGGGTCAATACAAAATATTTAAATTTAAATTTACTGTTAAAAAAAATAACGATTATTTTGAAAAAAGTTATCTTTCCTGGGGAGACCTACCTGAACTTGAAATTAAAAAATTTACCAAAGAATCATCTATCTACCATCCAGAAGAAAATTTACTTAAAAGAATTTTAAACTCCTTCAAATCATTTTTTATCTAAAGTCTATCTTGTGCCGCAGAGAGGACTTGAACCTCCATGGGTTTCCCCACACGGTCCTAAGCCGTGCTTGTATACCAATTTCAACACTGCGGCATCTTGATGTCTAAAAACTGGCGTCCAGTTACCGATTGCTCGATACTGGATGCCAGATCTTAAGCATCAATAAGTGGGTTCGGCGGGACTCGAACCCGCGACCAATCGCTTAAGAGGCGACCGCTCTACCAACTGAGCTACAAACCCTCATGTACGCCTGGAGGGAATCGAACCCCCATCAATAGTTCCGAAGACTACTACTCTATCCATTGAGCTACAGGCGCAAAGTTACAAGTATCCTCAGCAGGGATCGAACCTGCGACCTCCTCCTTAGAAGGGAGGCGCTCTATCCAACTGAGCTATGAGGACAAATAATTACCCTGTATTTTACCAAAAATTAATTCTTTCGTGACAAATAAGCCCCAGTTTCCGTACTTACTAAAATTTCTTCTCCTGTTTTAATAAAAAGAGGTACCTGCACCTTTAATCCAGTATCTAATATTGCCTGTTTTGTAGCATTAGTAGCAGTATCACCTTTAACTGAATTTTCCGCCTCAGTTACTTTATAAGCAATAGTTTTTGGTAAACCAATACCAACTGGATTTTCTTCATAAAATTTAATTCTATATAAAAGACCTTCTTTTAAATAAACCTTGTCATCGCCAATTATTTCCACTGATACCATGTACTGCTCAAAACTTCTCGGTTCAATAAACACATAGTTTGAACCATCAAAATAAGAATATTCCGCCTCGTGAGTTTCAACGAGAACTTCCTCCACTTTTTCTCCTGATTTATAAGTATATTCAATTACTCTTCCAGTATATAAATTTTTTAATTTTGTTCGATAAAAAGCAGATCCTTTACCCGGACTAACAAATGATATGTCTACCACCATATGTGGTTCATTTTGGAAAAGAATATAAATACCTTTTTTGAATTGTGATGTTGATATGACTCCCATAAGGCTGATTTTAACACAAAAAAAATCCCAGAGCATGCTTTTAGAGGAGCCACCCCAGGATCTAACCAGACTATATCAAATATTATAGACAAGTCAATATGTAAATCTATTACATATCAAAACTACCATTTTTAAGCTCTTCAATAAATTGTCTGACTCCTATTGCCCAAGAACCATTTGAACCAGGACAATATTTCTTCATAATTAATTCCGGAGTATTTAAACCTTTGTCAAAATATTGCCTTTTTAAATATTCAGCATAACTTTTAAGAGCTATCTCATAATTATCAAATTTAAGGGTTCCATTCTTATGAATCCCATATCCCCAACAATTATGGGAATTTTCCGGAATTTTTTTACACAAATTAGACTCCTGCTGGGCAATAGCCACAATCCAATAGTATTCATAACCATAAGTTTCTGACAATTCAAAAATTAAATCTGAATAAGGAGCTAAAGGAGATTTGTATTTTTCTAAATATTTTTTAATCAACATTGGTCTAGCATCAGCCCCAGTTGCCGTCGCATTTATATAAAAATCCTTTGTTTCATTTTCATTAGCAATTCCAACAATAACATCATCTTTTTTATCAACCCCAAAAACAATTTGTTTATCACCAGTTCTAGACAAATAAACTACTTCACCTAAACCAATAACAAAAGTCAACACCAAAAAAACCGGCAATAGTAGTAACCGCTTAAAAACAGATAATTGTTTTTCAATCACTGTTCTCATGTTATCATGTTGACACTTATGAAAACAAATTCTTCTGATCTAAAAAAACAAAATAATAAAGTTTTTACTTTAAATGTTGAGATAAAAGTTGCTGACATCAAAAGTGAATATCAAGAACATTTAAAACACTTTCAATCTAATTTTGAAACTAAAGGTTTTAGAAAAGGCAAAGCACCTTTAGATGTTGTTGAACAAAATATTAATCCGGAAAAATTATTTGAAGAAGTAGCTTCTCATTTAATTTCTCATGCTTATGCTGAAAAAATAAAAGAGCACGAATTAAAACCAATAACTCAACCTCAAGTTAAATTTATAAACAAAGATGTCGATTTTGATCATGATTGGCAAATTGAGATTACCAGCTGTGAGTTACCAGAAATTAAACTCGACAATAAATATTTATCTGAAATTAAAAAAATAAATCTAGATAAATCATTAACCGACGAAAACCAAAAAATAGAAAAAATTATTGATATTTTAGTTAAAAACGGCGAAGTCAATCTACCTGAGATATTAATTGAATCAGATACTCAAAATCAATTATCTCAATTAATTGACCAAGCTAGACAAGCTGGAATTACCGTTAATGATTATCTTAAAAACAAAGGTTTAACTCTTGAACAGTACAAAGAAAACCTTAAAAAACAATTAATTAAAGAATGGACCTTAAATTTAGCCATTACTCAAATTGCCAAAGAACAAAAAATAGAAGTATCTGAAAAAGAAGTCACTGATGTTGCTGGCACCAATCCATCATTAGGTCAAAATAAAAATTTCATTTATTACCTTCTCACTCAACAAAAAGTCTTTGATTTTTTAAAAAAGCTTGATAAATAACATTTATAGCTAAATTTGCTATAATAGCCAATATGGCAGGTGGTAATTCTTTTATTAAAAATCCACAAAAAGGTAAATATAATCCGGCATTTAACAGTGCTGAAATTTATAAACCTCAAGATAATTCAACCGTCACTGTTTCTTCTATTTTAAATGGCGTTTTAAGACCCGGTGAAACTATTGATTTTAGTCAAGAGATAAAAAATCCAGACAAACCCAAAATTGATAATTATATTCAAAGAGAACAAGCTGTTTTTATTAATGAACACAAACAAGATGACCGAAACGAAATTATAAAGATTGAAAATGAAATTAAAAATTTAAGACCTATTACTGAAAATTTATCGTCCGATATAATCAATGCTTCTCTTAATACCACTCCAGAATCAAATACTTATCAACTAGGTTGGTTTCAACGAGCAAAAAATATTATTCTCAATCAAAAAAAAGTCAACGATTCTGACCTTTGGATTGAAACTTATAATCATCGAAAAAATAAAAAAAATGCTTTTTGGAACAAAGCCAAAAGTAAAAATGGTGGTGAAAAATATCTCAACAGCAGTGAACACGCAGTTGCTAGGTCAGCCAACTAATGCTAAAATCTTTCCTATCCGAGTCTATAGCTCAGTTGGTTAGAGCGCTTCGTTGACATCGAAGAGGTCAGAGGTTCGAGTCCTCTTAGACTCACACACACTTTTCTTGATAAAATAACTCATGAATTCAACAAACGATTCCAAAAACGACCTACAATCTATTCGTCATTCAGCCGAGCATGTCTTAACTCAAGCCATGAATAGACTATATCCCAATAAATTTTTAATGGCCATGGGCCCAGCTACTAATGATGGTTTTTATTTTGATTTTGAAACCTTAAATGATTTTAAAGTCAGTGAAAAAGACTTTCCCATAATCGAAGCCGAAATGGCCAAAATTATTAAAGAAAATTTACCTATAATTAGGCAAGAAATTAGTATTGATGATGCTAAAAAATTATTTGTCAATAATCCCTATAAAATGGAATGGTTAAATTCTATTAAAGACCGTGGAGAAAAAATAATTATATACAAAACTGGTGATGAATTTATTGATCTTTGTGCCGGACCTCATGTGCGCTACACCAAAAATATTAAGGCTTTCAAACTTATTTCAATTGCTGGTGCCTATTGGCATGGTGATGAAAAAAACAAAATGTTAACCCGTATCTATGGCACTGCTTTTGAATCTAAAGAAGAATTAAAAAAATATTTAAATAATCTTGAAGAAGCCAAAAAACGTGACCATCGCAAAATTGGTAAAGATTTAGATTTGTTTTCAATAGATGAACAAGTAGGACCAGGTCTTATTCTCTGGCACCCTAAACTTTCAATTGTTAGAGAAGAAATTGAAAACTATTGGCGACAAGAACATAGAAAACATGGTTATCAATATGTCTATACTCCTCATGTTGGTCAATCAAATTTATGGGAGACATCAGGTCATTTAGTCTCTTTTAAAGACGGTCTTTTCCCTTCAATGTCAATGTCTACCAAAACAAAGGAAGAAAACGTAATTTATTATGTTAAACCAATGAGTTGTCCTTTTCATATTCGTATCTATAAATCTCGACCAAGAAGTTATCGTGAATTACCTCTTCGTTGGTGCGAATTAGGTAGTGTTTACCGATACGAAGAGTCAGGTGTTTTACATGGCATGCTTCGAGTTCGTGGTTTTACTCAAGACGATGCTCATATTATTTGTCGTGAAGATCAATTTGTCGACGAAGTAAATTCTATCCTTGATTTTGCTCTAAGCATGAACAAAACATTTGGTTATGATAAATTAAATGTTTATCTTTCGGTTCGAGATCCAAAAAACAAAACTAAATATGTCGGCGAAGAAAGAATTTGGCAATTAGCTGAAAATACTCTTAAAGATATTTTAGATAAAAGAAAAATTAAATATCAAACCGATATTGGCGGAGCAAAATTTTATGGACCAGCAATTGATCTTAAAGCAGTTGATGCTATGGACAGAGAATGGCAAGGAACCACTATTCAACTTGACATGAATGAACCTTCTAGATTTGAAATGAGTTATGTCGGTGATGACGGCAAGGAACACACTCCTATAATGCTTCATCGAACTTTATTAGGATCTATGGAAAGATTTGTTGGTACTCTTATAGAACATTATGCCGGCGCTTTTCCAATGTGGTTAGCCCCAGTTCAAGTCAAAATAATTCCCATCACTGATGAACAACAAGAATATGCCCAAAAAATCGAAAAAGAATTAAAAGAAAATAATATTCGGGTTGAAATTGATGACAAATCCGAAACCATGCAAAATAAAATCCGCAATGCCGCCACTGAAAAAGTTCCTTATATGATAATAATCGG
>JAQVXB010000017.1 GCA_028709405.1 Candidatus Shapirobacteria bacterium | reverse complement strand
TTGGTCGATATCTTGTTGATCTTGGCTATTAAGGGCGATTTTTGAATAAATAGTAGCTAATTTATCAGTGTAAAGCGGTTCTTTGGGGTTAAATTTATGGCTAGTTTGAATATAGGAAAGGGCGGTAAAATAATCATTTCTGGAGTCATAATTTTCGGCTTGACTGTAGGTGATATCAGCCAAATAAAAAAGAATGGTTTTTTTAATTAGTAAAAAACTAATTATTATTAAAGGAATAATAAATAAAATTTCTAATTTCCAATTTCTAATTTTTTTTGATGGTAAGAATTCTTTGTCTTGGTTTAAAAAGGCGGGTAAGAGAAAGAAGAAAAGAGAAGTAATTACAACTGAAAAGCCAGCAAAATTGGTAATTAAAATGGAGAGATATGAGGATAAAATGGCTAATGATAAATTTCCAATTTCTAATTTTTGGTTTTTAATTAAATTTTTAATTATTAAAAATAGAACAGAGATAATTAGAAAAGAGTAAGAGATAAAACCGATGATTCCGGTGGTGGCTAGATAATTAATATATTCGTTATGGGCTTTGTTGTAGAGATAATCCCATTCGGAAGTTAAATTGTGTTCGGTGGGGCGGGTCCAATAATAGGAATAAGCAAAGGTTTCAACTCCAGTACCAAAAATGGGAAATCTCTTCCAAAGGTCAATGGCTCCGCGCCAGACAATTTTACGAATATCACCACTAGAAGTGATATTAATTTTATTATTAATTTCCAATGACGAATTTCCAATATCCGATTTTAAAGGAAAAAGTTGATCTTTAATTGGATTATTAACAAGGAGAGTAAAAATAATTAATAATGAATAATTAAGAATTAATAATTTGTTTATTTTTTTAGTTTTAATGAAATTGAAAATAAAATAGATAGCCAAAGAAATTAAACAGGCAATAATGCCAGACTTGGATTTGGTAAATAATAAGGTTATAAAAAAAATAACTAAAGATAAATTTCCAACTATAAAATTTATTGATTTTGTTTTTGAATTTAAAATTTTATATAAAGAGAAAGGTAAAAGTATGCAAAGATAGGCAGCAAGCCAATTGGGTTGGCCAAGGGTGGAAAAAATTCGGGATTGGACATCTTGAACCCACCAATTTTTGTCGATACCAAAATGTTGAGCTATGCCATAGACAGAAACTAAAAATCCAGAAAGTAAAAAGGTATTAATGACTCTTTTTTTAAAATCTTGATCTAGATAAACGGATAATATCCAATATAGAAGGGAGTAAGAGATTAGAGATAAGAGTCCACCATTTAGTCTTGAAGGATAACCAAAAAAAGAAGTGTGGGGATCAATTGAATAGAAAGTGGAAATAACTTGAGATAAGAGAAAAATAAGGAGGGGAATATTTAAAAATGTTTTTTTATATAAAGGAACTTGTTTATAAAAATAATTAATCAAGTGAAAAGTAGTTATTAAAATAGTTAGAAGATAAACTAAGTACATTTTGGGTAGTTCGAAAAGTTCAGAATTTGATTGAGTAAAAAAAATGGGGGTAAACAAAAATAGGGCAATAAAAAGGGATTGGACTATTTTAGAGACAAGCTTCATAGACTATATTGTAACTTAATAGATCGAACTTGTTATAATTTTAAAGTGACTAAGTTTGGATTATTAAAAAATAAAATTAAAACTTTTTTCTCTCTTTTTAGTTGGGAGATAGGAGTTGATTTGGGAAGCAGTAATACTTTGATCTATTTGAAAGATAGAGGAGTAATTATTGATGAGCCAACGATGTTGGCTCGTCAGAAAAGAAAAAGATGGACTGGTTTGTCGGCTCCTAAGTCAAAAAAAAGTGGACCGATTGCTTTTGGTCTTAAGGCTAAGGAAATGTTAAATCGGGAACCAAGACAGATTGAGGTAGTAAGTCCGATTAAAAATGGGGTAATTTCTGATTTAGAAGCATTGGAGAGTTTAATTTCTTATTATTTGAAATTGGTTTATGAAATTCCGTCAAAATATCCAAAAATATTTAAACCAAAGGTAATTGTAGGAGTGCCTGGTTCGATTAACCAAGTACAAAAGAGGGCAGTTAAATCGGTTTTTTTAAATGCAGGAGCAAAAGAAGTTATTCTTTTAGAAGAGGTAGTTTTGGCGGCGATAGGAATTGGTTTGCCGATGAATAATTCTTCTGGATTGGTTATTGTTGATGTTGGTGGTGGAAAGACAGAAGTTAGTGTAATTTCAATGGGAGGAGTGGTGGTGGGGAGAGGGATTAAAACGGCTGGAAATGATTTAGATAACAGTATTATTAATTACGTAAAAATGAAATATGGAATATTGATTGGGCCTAATAGTGCGGAAAGAATAAAAATGGAAATTGGTAGTTTTTCTAAAAAAAATGAAGAGAGTAAGATAACTTTAGTGAGAGGGCGAGATTTGGAAACTGGTTTACCTAAAACAGTTAAAGTGAGTGAAGTTGAAATTAGAGAGGCAATGGCAATGGAATTGACAAAAATAGTTAAATTAGTATCGACAGTTTTGGATGAGACACCTCCGGAATTAATGGAAGATATATTGAAAAGAGGTATTGTTTTAGTTGGTAATGGGGGCAAAATAAATGGTTTAGCTTCTCTTATCGAAACGGAAACAAAAATATTTACTAAGGTTATGGAAGATGCGGGAATGATGGTTATTAAGGGTTGTGGAGAATTGATTCAAAATAGAGAAATCTTAAAACAGGTTAAATTGGTATCAGGATTAAAAGAATGAACCAAATAGATGATAGTTCTTGGAAATATTGGTTAATGAAATTTAGTTTGATATTAAGTTTGGGAATTATCTTTATTTCTATTTTTAGATTAAGTGTGATTAAGGGTAATTATTATAAGAATTTAGCTACGGAAAATAAATTAATGGAACAGAATATTCCAGCAGCGAGAGCGATGATATTGGATAGAAAAGGAAGAGTAGTGGCAAAAAGTGTTTATCAATATTTTAAATTGGAAGGAAGTAATAAAATTTATGAAGGGGCAGGAGATTTTCAAGGGTATAAATTTGAAGGAAGAGATTTGGCCTTTGATTTAAAGAGACTTTATCCATACGAAGAGTCAATGTCGTTTATAACTGGTTATGTTGGAAAAATTAACCAGGACGATCAAAATTTAAATAAATGTGGAGTCAAATTGGACAATAGTAATGTAGTGGGTAGAAGTGGAGTAGAATCGTTTTTGGATTGTCAATTAAGAGGAGTCGATGGAAGGAGGTTGGTTGAAGTAGATGCAATGGGAAAATATGTAAGAGAATTGGGCAGACAAGAACCAAAAGTTCCAGAAGATTTAAATTTATCTATCGATGCTTATTGGCAGGATAAAATTTATAAACTTTTGGATGGTAAAAAAGCAGTGGTAATAATTAGTGAACCAAAGACAGGAAAAATAATTAGTTTAGTTTCTAGTCCAGCTTTTAATCCAAATGATTTTTCATATGATCCAGATCAAAATAAAATTAAGGAATATTTAAATGATAATCAAAATTTGCCATTAATGAATAGAAGTATTTCTGGTCGTTATAGTCCAGGATCGGTGTTTAAAATGGTAGTGGCGACGGCTGGATTGGAGAGTGGGGTAATTGATAGAAACAGCTTAATTGAGGATACTGGGGTGGTTAAAGTAGGTGATTATTCTTATTCAAATTGGTTGTGGTCAAAAAGTGGGTCAACTGATGGAATGGTTGATGTTATCAAGGCAATCAAAAGATCTAATGATATTTTCTTTTATAAATTGGGGGAAATGTTGGGTTTAAATAGAATTAAAGAATGGGCTGATAAATATGGCTATGGGAAAAAAACGGGGATAGAATTGACAGGAGAGTTGGATGGAATTGTTCCTGATGAAAAATGGAAAAAAGAAGTTAAAGGAGAAGGTTGGTTTTTGGGTAATACCTATCATTTATCAATAGGTCAAGGGGATTTAAGTGTAACTCCTCTTCAAGTTAATCAAATGACTAATATTGTGGCGAATAAAGGAATTAAATGTAAAATGAGTATTTTGAAAGATAGTAAAGTTGAATGTAGTGATTTAGGAATTAAAAAAGATAATTGGAAAATCGTGGTTGAAGGGATGAAGGAGGCATGTAAAACAGGTGGTACTGCTTGGCCATTATTTAATTTTAAAACAGAAATTGCTTGTAAAACGGGGACGGCGGAAGTTGGTGATGGAAGTAAGGATACTCATGCGTGGTTGACAGCTTTTGCTCCAGCCGATGATCCACAAATTTCGATTACGGTTTTAGTAGAGAGAGGTGGGGAAGGAAGTGATGTGGCGGCGCCAATTGTGGGAGATATCCTAAAAGAGTGGTTTGAAGAACCAGAAACAGTGGTACTTAGAAAAGCCGATAAAAATGTAATTTCAGAATAAATTTAGAGGTAAATTTGACAAAGGTGATATTATTTGTCAGTTATATTTTTTTAAAATATGAATTTTGAAACAATTAAAGATAGAGTCTCTGAATATATTAAAACTCAGCAGGAGATTAGGGCATCAAAAAATTTAATTGAGGAAAGTGAAGGTCGTGTTTCGATGGTTGTGTTTGATCATCAAGATAATTCACAAGGTAAGCCTTTTGGTCCAATAGGTTATCGTGAGGATGAAATTGATGCTATAAAAAGAGAAATAAAAACAGGAAAGAGGATTATTGTTTCAGGGTTGGATGGTAGAGGTGTGGTAACAATTGTAAATAGAAAAAATAATTAATTTGTGATTGACATCGATTAACTAATAGATAACAATGAAAGATAAAATGAAAAAACTATTAATTGTGGAATCACCGACAAAGGCTAGAACTATCGGAAAATATTTAGGTAATAATTACAAAGTTTTGGCAACTGTGGGGCATATTAGAGATTTACCGAGTAATAAAATGGCAGTTGATTTGAAAGAATTTACGGTGGAATATGTAATTGATGGCAAGAAGAAGAAAGTAGTTGATGAGTTAGTTAAGGCATCAAAGAGTGTTGACCAAATATTGTTGGCTTCTGACCCTGATCGTGAAGGAGAGGCAATTTCTTGGCATGTGAAATCGATATTAGAATCAAAGGTCAAAAGTTTATCAAATTCATCAAGTAAAAAAATAACCAGAATAACTTTTCATGAAATTACTAAAGAAGCAGTAGAAGAAGCTTTAAAGGAATCGAGAGACATTGATATGAATTTAGTTAATGCTCAACAAGGTAGAAGAGTTTTGGATAGAGTGGTGGGTTATAGTTTGTCGCCTATTTTATGGAAAAAAGTAAGACGAGGATTGTCGGCCGGACGGGTTCAGTCAGTGGCAGTAAGACTTATTTGTGAGAGAGAAAAAGAAATAGAAGCTTTTAAAAAGGAAAAATATTTTTCAATATATAGTGAGCTTAATAAGAGTGGTCAGAAATTTAATGCAGAATTAATTAAGGTTGATGGGAAAAATGTCTATAAAACTGACAAGATAAAATTATTTGATGGAGAATATTCTTTTACTAGTTCAATATTTAAGACACAAAATGAGGCTGATAGTTATATTAAAAAATTAGAAAAAGAGTTTTTAGTGACTAAAGTATTAGGAAAGGAAATTCATAGATTACCATTACCAGCGTTTACAACTTCAAAATTACAACAAGCGGCATCGAGAAAAATGGGTTGGTCGGGTAAGCAAACTATGAGTGTGGCACAAAAGCTTTATGAAAAAGGGTTAATTACTTATCATAGAACAGACTCAGTTTATTTATCAGAAAAAGCGATATTAGATTTTAGAAAATATATTGAAGATAAATTTGGGTCGAATTATGTGGTGGCAAAGACTAGGTTTTATAAAAATACTTCTAAAAATGCTCAAGAGGCTCACGAGGCAATTAGACCAACTAATGTATCAAAATCGTTTATAGATGATGGAGATGTGAGAGAAAATAAATTGTATGAAATGATTTGGAAAAGGGCAGTAGCGACTCAAGGAGCGGCGGCAATAATGAAAAATACGACTATATTATTTTCCAATGGAATGGGCACTTTTGAATCAAAAGGAGTAAGAATGTTGTTCGATGGGTTCTTAAAAATTACAGGTGATAAACATGAAGATCAAGTGTTACCAGAATTGAAAGAAAATGAAAAAATTAGGGGTAAAAAAAATTGGTCAGTAGGGTCAGAAACTAATCCGATGCCGAGATATAGTGATGCTAGTTTGGTTTCCAGTTTAGAAAAACAAGGAATTGGTCGACCGAGTACTTATGCTCCAATTATTTCAACTATTTTATTGAGACAATATATTGAAAGAGAGGAGGGAAAATTCAGGCCAACAGTTTTAGGACAAGCCACTAATCAATTTTTGGTCAAAAATTTTGCAGATATTTTATCTTTACCTTTTACTGCTGAGATGGAAGAAGATTTGGATAAAGTATCTTTAGGCAAGGTTAATTGGAGAGAAATGATGAAATCGTTTTGGAAACAATTTGAAAAAGAATTGAAATTGGCGGAAGCTGAAAGCGAGAGAGTAAAGGTTGAGGTAGAAAAAACAGGTGAAAAATGTCCGGAATGTAAAGAAGGAAATTTGGTGATTAGATTAGGGAAGTTTGGAAAATTTATTTCTTGTGATCGTTTTCCGGAATGTAAATATACTAAGCAATTTCAAGAAGTAGCAGGATTTAAATGTCCAGAATGTGGGGCTGAAGGGGTAGTTCGTAAAACAAAGACTGGAAGAAAGTTTTATGGATGTTCTAAATATCCGGTTTGTAAATGGGCGGGGTGGAAAAAACCGTAATTATTTTTTCTTACCCCAGTGTTGCTGGGAAATCTTGATTAATTTATCTCGTTGTTGATTTTTACAAGAAAGCGGAGGAAGAGTGGTAGCATAAAAAGGTTGGGTGGTTTCAGAATCAATGGAGAGTTTTGAAATAATTTGATATTTACCAATTTTAACTAAATCTTCTGGAGGAAACTGTTCGCCAAATTCTTTGGCGAGGACGAAGGCATCTTGATTACCAACAACAAAGGACATAATTGAACCAACGTTACCTAAAATGGCATCTTGAATGGTTTTATCAAGCTGGGCCATATATTGGTTGGCAACAATTAAATTAAGTTTAAATTTACGAGCTTCAGAGAGAATTTTAATGAAAGCTTCGGTGGCAAAATTTTGAAATTCGTCGACATATAGGTAAAAATCAGAACGTTCGTCGGCAGATTGAAAAACACGATTCATGGCTGAAAGTTGGATTTGAGTAATAAGCATGGCTCCAAGGAGAGCGGAATTATCTTCTCCTAATTTACCAGTGGAAAGATCGGCAATTAAAATTTTCTTCTGATCCATTATTTCTTGGATATTGATTTTAGAAGTAGGATGAGCAACAGTATTTCGAATGTTGGTAGAGGAAATAAATTGGCCGACTTTATTTAGAATTGGAGAGACAGCTTCATTCTGAAATTTAGGGTCCATTTTACCAAATTCGTTGTGCCAAAAGTTTATTAAGGTTTGATTTTTTAATTGAGAAACAACTCTTTCTCGATAGGTTCTATTAGTAAGAATTTCGACGATGTGGGTTAAATCACTGCCTGGAGTATTAACTAAAGTTAAAACAGCATTTCTCAAAATGTGTTCAAGTCGAGGACCCCAAGAAATATTGCCATAGAGTTTCTTAAAAATAGAAATAACACCGGAAGCAATTAATTCTTTTTGGGATTCATTTTTAGCTTCTAGAACATTTAAAGGATAGGCATATTCGGGGTCGGCTGGATTAAAATAGCAACAATCATTAATGCGATGAGATGGAATGTAATCAAGAATGGTATTACATAAATCACCGTGAGGATCAATAACAGCTACACCGCGACCTTTGCGAATGTCGTCGATGGCCATGTTGGCAATAAGAGTAGTTTTGCCAGTACCAGATTTACCAATAATATAAGTGTGACGACGACGATCTTCGCCCTCTTTGATACCAAAAATGGAATCTTTGTTTCGATATTCGGTTTTAGCGAAAAAGGTAATATTATTTTTTTCTTCTGAAGATAAACCGTCGGCAACTGGAAGATTTTCAGGAGGATCGGAATAAAGTTTTTTACCCCAGGCAATATTAGGAAGTTTAGTATTTTGATTGGGGAAGTGCCAAACAGCAGCTAATTCTTCGGTATTAAAAATTTGACTTTTTAATTTGGGATCAAATTTGCGGCTAAGGATGGACTGTTGAAGTTTTTTTTTGGTAAAAAAGCCGGGAGTAAAATTTTTAATGAAATTACCACGAGGGTTGGTGTAGGCACCAAAAGAGGATGAAACTGAAGCAATGAGATTAGGGTTATTGCTTAAAAGATTGATTTGGGTATATAAGCCAGGGAATTGAATTTTTTGTTCAAAAATAGCTTTATCGGGGTGAGCAGTACGAATATTTTTTTCCTTATCAACTAAGATTCCGTTTTGAATAGTGCTAATAATATTTCCTTGCCAATTTTTCGGGGCACCGCTTAGAAGAATTTGAAAAAGAAAAAAATCTTTAATGTTATTTGACCTTGATAGTGGAGCTAAAACGGAAGTTAGAGGGTCGGTGTCTTTAAAATCTTTAGCAGTTTTAGTGGGGTAGTCGTAAGATCGGCCTAATCCGAGCTGGGTAAAGCTGATTGGTAAATTTGGATCAAGTTCAATTAAATAGTCTTTTGTATCTCTTAAAATAGCAGTGGAATATTGGGCTAGAATTTGAGATCGAAGAAATTCACTATTGTCGGAAAGGGCGGCAACATAGAAATGAATTTGACCGTCTTTTAGGACAATTTCAAGAGAAACAATGGTTTTTTTCTTGCCAATTAATTTTTCAAAAAAGGATAGATTTGAAAATTGAGTGAAATTTGAGAGCAGGGCAGACATGGATTCAAAGGTATGTTCGTTGGTTTGAGGTAAACGGACTTCAAAAATTGAAAGACTGGCAGGAGTGGACATAAGATTATTTTAACAATATTTTGATTAAAGTGGAGAAAGAGAGAATATATATCTTATAATATTGACAAAAGATTGATTTTTAGGTATAATTAACTTGTATGAGTGAATTTGTGAAAAGTGTTGGTAAAGTTTTAAATTTAGAGCCGGGTGATTCAACTGTTTTTCATGATGATAAAAATGGAAAGACTTACGCAACTGTAAGAATTACTAAAACCGAAAAAATGAAAGAGGAAATTCATGAAACCATGGTAGAGGCTTTTAAAAAAGCGGGGATTGAAGTGAGAGATTAAAGTAGCTTGGCTTTGTGTTATAATCCCTAAGTTAATAATTCTTAAATTTTTAGTATAAATTTATCCTGGGTTAATTATTCCCTGTACTAAAAATCAAAGTAATAAGGACAAATATGGTAGACAAAAAGAAAATCATAACAAAAACCGTCAACCGAAGCGGAAAATCTTTGGTTAAAAAAGCGTTGGTAGTTAAGAACAAAACTCGAAGTAACATTACCTCAGAAAACATCAAGAAGATGAATGAGAAGGTAATGGCGGAAAAAGAAGCATTGGCAAAAAAGAAAAATGAAGTAAATGAGACCGTTGACGCTAAAGTTGCGGCGGCCAAGGAAGATAAAAAATATAAA
>JAQVXB010000016.1 GCA_028709405.1 Candidatus Shapirobacteria bacterium | reverse complement strand
TAATTTTCATACCGTCTGGCATATAGACAGTAAAATCGGGGCGAGAAGTGTCGCCAGATACTTGTTTATCATAACTAACTCCGCTAACAAAACCGGACATTTTTAATAAATCTTCGGCCACTTGTTCGCCAAAAGCTCCGCGCATTTGGTTGTTGCTTAGAACGTTTTTCAAGCCTTCGGTGGTGGTTTTTAATTGATGAGTTAAGACTTTTTGCTCTTCTAATTTTTCAGTTAAGGTGGAAAAAGAACCGACACGGTTTTTTTCGACCTCTTCCATTTTGGCGTTATTTTTGGTGATTTCTATTAGGGCTCGATTGACTAATTCTTCAATCGCCTGTTTTTTGTTAGTTAAATCGGTGCCGATTTTTTGATCGGCCATGGTAATTAATTGTTGATTAGCATTTTTTAAAACCTCGGGGAAAATTTGGTTTAAGCTGTTGGAAATTTCTTTATTTAAATCTTCTGTACTAGACCTTTTGGATTTGAAAATTAAAAAAAGTAGAGTGGCGAGAATTAGAAGTAAGAGAATATAAACAAAGGTCATAAGTTATTTTAGCTCATTTAACAGTTTTCATGGCTTCTTGGTCATAACCATCACGGGCGATATTAAAATGAAAGGAAAATTCTGGACATTTTTGATAAATAAAATCCACCATTTTAGGAATAATTTCACTGTTATTTATCCCTGCCCAAGAGCTGTCCCCAAATAAACTATAAAAACCTTTTTCTTCTCTAGTTTCAGTAGCAAGATTATTTTTAGGAAAATACTCATCAAATTCAATATTCATCTCAGTAATCATATTTTTTAATTGATATTGAAGTTTTTGTCTGTCTTCAGTTGAATATTTTTTTGAGTTCTTAACATCAAATAAAAATAAACAGGTGCCATTTTTTTTAATTAAAGACTCAGCTTTTTGGACACATTCATAAACAGGTATTCCCTTTTTAAAATTGTTTTCTATATTTTTGGAAATTTCCTTCATAAATTATTTTATCCCAGTGGAGCCGAAGCCGCCGCGGGAGACATTTTCCATTTTATCAACTTCATTAAATTCAAAGTTTTCGCACTTAATTAATAAAAGCTGGCAAAGACGGGTGCCTTTTTCGACATTAATAGTTTTGTCGGTGAAATTATAAGCCGCAAAATGATATTCATCTTCATTACCACAATAATCACGATCAATAACACCAACACCATTAATGCCCATGACACCAATTTTGTGAGTTGAACTGCGGGGAGCCGATAAAATAAAATAACCATCAGGGATTTTGATGGCGACATTCATGGGAATATAGACAATTTCTTTTGGCTTAATTTCTATATCAAGACGGGAATATAAATCAACAGCGACTGCCCCGCTGGTTTTATGAACTGGTAAGGGTAGAGTTTTATCAAATCGTTTAATTTTTAATTTCATGAATTATTTTAATAGATAATGAAGATGATCTTTGTCTTTACAATCTTTACCGATTTCGAAAAATTCTAAATTTAAGATTTTTTGATACACCTCTTCGATTTGGGTTTTTAATTTATTTAAATCATCATCGGTGACATTAATCTCTTTTCTAATAAAAGACTTTTTTAATTTACTCTTTTCAACAAAATCGATTATCCCTTGGTTGTATTGGAGACGAGTATCATTTTTAAGATCGAGAAGTAATTTGTAAAAAACAATTTGACGATAATAATCGCCGTCGGGAGAAAGTTCTTTATATTTGTTATCAACATTCCCCGTTTTAAAATCGATAACGTTTATTTTGCCATTTTCGGTCTTTTCAATTAAATCAATTTTTCCAGTTAAAGGAATATTTTTATAAACAATATTTTCATTAACAAAATTATGTTCACATTCATTATTTTCTTTAATTGAATCCTTGTATTGATCATAATATTCAACTAATATTTTTTTACCATTACTTAAACACCAAAGATAATCGGATTTGGGTAATCTTTCATTTTTTAAACTCTGTTCAAAAGTTTGAATAACTTCATCTTTGGATTTTTTTAAATAAAGTGCAGAAAGAGCAGCATGAATGGCAGTGCCAAAGCTACTAAATTTTTCCTTGTTTTGGGGAATTCTTAAAATAGTTTTGTAATAGAAACAAAGCGGACAGCGAAGATAAGAATTAAGGTGAGAAACATTAAATTTATAGTGATTAGTTAAGTAGTCTTTTAGATAATTAGTAATATCTGGTTTTAGGTCGTGGGTAGTGTCGGTAAATTGATAATAAGTTTTTAAAGCATTGGCTTTATTATTAAATTTTACATTTTCGATTAATTGATTATCAATTTCGGAAACAAAAACAGAAGTATTTTGATTTTTACCGTTTTCTTTGTATTGAGAATAAGAAAGATAAATCTGTTTTTTGGCACGAGTAAGAGCGACATAAAAGAGACGACGGTCTTCTTCATAATCATCTTCAACACTTTTAGTAATTTCACTTGTTAGAATTCCAAAAGGTAATTTTAATTTATTAAAATCACGTTGTTTTTCCCAAGAATCTTCTAAAAGTCGATAAATAAAAACATGATTAAATTCCAAACCTTTGGCACCATGAACGGTTAATATTTTTATGGAATCAGAAGAATCATAATTGATTGACGGCGAAGAAATTGAAAGATTATTGTCAATATATAAATGAATTCGATTGATAAAATCCTTCAATGAAAGATCTTTTTTGGTGACCGTGTCTTTTAAAAGTTGATAAAAAGCATGGACTTGATTGAGAGACTCGATATCATTTTTGGCTAATAAATATTTTAAAATTCTGAATCTTTTTAAAATTTTATTAAAAACTTTTTCTGGGGAATAATTCTCTAGATCAACTCTGGTTTTGGCAATCTTTTTGCCAAATTTGGAAATTTTCTTTTTGGAAATATCAGAAATTTCGAGATTATCAATTTCTTTTTGATCGAAAACTAATTTGGAAAGTTTGATTTTTGATTTTAATATTTTTAATAAATCGAGAGAATTTAATTTAATAAAAGGAGCTACTAAAACATGAAAAGCAGATTGATTTGATTTTGGATCGTCTATAAATTCAAGCAATTTAATTATTTGAATAATGAGAGGATTTTTTAGAATATTAGAATCGGAGGGGAGAAAAAATTTTATATTAAAAGCAGAAAGCATTTTGGTCAATTCGTCGGCATCGCGATTTTTGCGAAGCAAAACAGCGATTTCATTGGGGTTTTCTCCAGATTTAATTAAATTAGAAATCTTTTGAGCGACATAAAAATCTTCTTCAATATTGGAATTTAAGACGGCTAAATTAATAGGATCTGGGTCGTAATTTTTATTAGCAATTAAAGTTTTATCTATATCTGTAATCAAATTAGCAATACGGTTTTTGTTGTGAGCAATGACACTTTCGGAAGAATCTAAAATAAGTTTGTGACTGCGATAATTATTTTTTAAAACTATTTTTTGGGGATTATATTTTTGATAAAAAGTGTAGATGTTTTCAATTGATGCTCCTTGAAATCTGAAAATGGATTGGTCGTCATCTCCTACCACAAAAATATTTGGACTATCATAATAACTACCCAAAAGATCAATAATTTTATTTTGACTAGAGTTGGTGTCCTGATATTCATCAACGAGAATATATTGGTATTTTTCCTGATAATTTAATAAAAGATCTGGATTTTTAGTAAAAGCATCAATGACAAATAAAATCATGTCTTCGTAATCATAGAGTGATCTTTTTTGAAGTTGTTGTTGATATAAATCAAAAATTTTGACTAATTCGAGTTGTTTAGGGATATTTTTTTCGAAGTCTTGATAAAATTTTCGAATTTCGTTTTTTACTTGACTTAAATTGTCATTACCACTTCTGATTATTTGCAAATGACTTTTTAAATTTAAAGAAATATCTTTTGAATTTTCTAATCTGTCGAGAATTTGATTTATTTGAGGATAATTATTTTTAGTGGCCCGAATATTACTTAATTCAATAATTAAATCACTGGAATTTTTGAAAAATAAATCTTCGTCATTAATTAAATTTAAAAGAGTGTCTTTGGTAATATTTTCTCTTTTGATTAAACGAATGCCGTCAAGAATACTTTTTTGATAACAATAACGGTCACCCCAAGAAATAAGAGGTGAAGAATTGGGAAGATTGTCAATAATATTTTTTATAATTTCAATTGTTTCTAAGTCGTCAATGGCTTTTAAATTAGATGAGGCAAAGGGAAAATATTGAGAGTTGGAAGAAATAATATCATTACAAAAAGCATGAAAAGTGCAGATTTTGATTTTGTAGGCATCTGGACCAATCATTTCCAACAAGCGACTTCTCATGTTGTTGGCAGCAACATCGGTGTAAGTGAGACATAAAATTGAACTTGGTCTAGTATCTGTTTTGTCTAAAATATTGGCAATTCTTAGAGCGATGGTTTGGGTTTTTCCGGTGCCGGCACCAGCAATAACCATGACTGGACCTTCAATGGTATCGACAGCGAGTTTCTGCTCGGGGTTTAATTTTTGGTATTCAGTTAAAAATGATTTATTGGCCACTAAGCTAGTTTACCAAGAAAAAGCCCTAGATAGATTTAATATATTTTTATTATATTAAAAGCACTAGGGCTTAGAGATGACAAATTCGCTTTTATTTTTTGATTAGATAGTCTTAATGACTATGATTTGGTTTTGATTGTTTGTTGGGAGTACTTTATAACCGAGTTGATTAAAAAGAAATATAGATGCCGCGAAAAAAAATGAATAATTAAATTCATTTTCATAATAATCAATTAGATTAAGAGTTTCAAATACTTCTTTGTAATTAAAAATCAATTCAAATTGATTAGATTGATTGAATTGATTTACGACATATTGGACAAAAATTCCAATATTTTTATACTGAGTAGTATGTCGATTAATAAACAATTTGATGATCCTTTCTATATCATCTTTATTTTTAAACATTTTTTAAAAACCTCTTATTACATTTATTTAAAAGCGAAATTGTCAAAGAACTAAAAAATACACCACTGCTGACGGATTGATTGTTAGAATTGATGATTTACATTAATTATGGTTTAACGTCGAGAAAATAGACAAATCCTTCTTTTTCGATGATTTCGCTATCTTTTTCGGCGTTGATTCCAAAACCATTAAAAAAATCAATACATTTACTGAGTTGTAAATGAATTTCACTGGATTGAATAACTCCTATATTTTTGAGAAGAGAGTTATCCAGTTTGAAACGAACAAAACCATTTTCAAGGAGTTTGCCATATCTGAGGCCATTTTCGATTTCATTAATAACGAAAAAAGAAATTTTTCTAGCGGCTTCAAAATTTACTAACTCTTGATTATATTTTGTCCTAATTTCAGAAATTTTGTTGACAAAATAATTATTCATTAAACTTTGGATATTTAGCATTTAAAAACCCTCCAATATTAAAGATGTCAGCAGTGGTGTAAAGGTGCCTGTGTGTTACAAAACGCGATGTTTTAAACACGGGAATATTCTACCTTATTTTAGGTTAAAGTCAACCAATTTAGGTGTCAGGAGAATTTAATTAAAGAAATTCAAACAAAAGGGCAAAAGCAATAATAGTACCAGCGAGTAATATCATTAAAAAGTTAGGACTGTCAGTACAACAATAAATCTTGGAACTAGATTTTTTAGAAACTGATTTTTTGGGAGTGAATTTTTTCTTGGTCATATTAATTAATACTAACAGGTTTTTAAATTATTTTAATAGTTTTTCCAAAATTTCTTTGGCTAATTGAGGATTGGCGGAACCTTTTGAAGCTTGCATTAATTTACCAATTAAAAAGCCAATTGAGGCAGGATTCTTTTTATAGTCTTCAACTGCTTTTGAATTTTGAGAGATTACTCCTATGGCTAATTTCTCAATTTCAGCAGAATCGGAAACTTGAATTAGACCCTTGGATTTGGCAATTTCAACTGGATCTTTGCCAGTCTGATAACTTTCGATTGTCACTTGTTTAGCAACTGTTGATGAAATTTCTGATTTAGAAACAGCATCAAAGAGATTTTTGAAAAAGATAGAATTAATTTTATCGATATTTAAATTTTCTTGAGATTCATTTAAATGTGTTTTAATAGCACCAATAAATAAATTAGCCGTAAATTTGGCAAAAGTAGAATCTGGATTTTGACCAAGAGCTAATTCATAGGCTTTGGAGAAATCGATATCTGAGGTTAAAAGATTGGCATCATAATCGTTTAAACTGAAGTCTTTTTTATATCTGGTAATTTTTCCATCTGGTAATTCAGGAATAGTTTTTCTAATTTCTTCGATTTCTTCTTTAGTAAATTCAATATGGGGAATATCGGGTTCAGGAAAATAACGATAATCAGAAGAACCTTCTTTTTCGCGTTGTAAAAAGGTCTGATTTTTGTCGGCATCCCAACCAAAAGTGTTTTTATTAGTTTTTGATTTAACTTCTCCTGTTTGTTTGAAAGCTTCGGTTTGACGGTGGATCTCAAAATCAATTGCTGTCTGAACCCCAGTTAAAGAAGCAACGTTTTTAATTTCGACCAATGGCGTATAAAAGACTTGGTCATTATCTTCAATTTTTAAATTGACAGTTGGCTCACAACGCATGCTGCCTTTTTCAATGTCCGCATCGGAAATGCCTAAATATCGGATAATTTGTTGCATCTTTAAGAGATAATCTTTGGCCATTTGGGCTGAAGTAATGTCTGGTTCGGATACAATTTCAACTAAAGGCACACCACAGCGATTGTAATCGATGAGAGTTAATTCTTGACCGTTATCTTTGATATGGACTGATTTACCCGTATCTTCTTCCATATGGGCACGATTAATACGAACTTCTTGATCGCCAATTTTTATTTTGCCATTAATTACAAAAGGTTTTTCGTATTGAGTTAATTGATAACCTTTGGCTAAATCTGGATAAAAATAATTTTTTCGTTCAAAAAAACTGGATTCGTTTGGAGTACAACCAAGAGCTAGACCTAATTTTATACACCATTCACAAGCAGTTTTATTGGGAACTGGAAGGGCACCTGGAAGACCAAGACAAGTGGGACAAGTGTGAGTGTTTGGATCGACATGGAAGTGTTCAGCTGAGCAAGAACAAAACATTTTTGATTTAGTTTTTAATTCAACATGGACCTCAAGACCGATGATGGGAGTTATTTTCATAAATTTGGGGTTTGGAGATGATAATCAGTAAATTGCTGATATTGGTGGGCAATGGAAAGGATTTTTGATTCTTCAAAAAAATTGCCGATAAGTTGGAAACCAATAGGTAAATTTTGATTATCAAAACCGCAAGGTAAAGCAACTGAAGGAACTCCAGCAACATTAGTACAAACAGTAAAGGCATCGACTAAATACATTTGGAGAGGATCATTAACTTTGGCGCCAATATCCCAAGCGGTAGTGGGAGAAACTGGGGCTAAGATAACATCAACTTTTTTTAGAGCGTTGATAAATTCATTTTTAATAAGAGTCCTGACTTTAGAGGCTTTGGTATAGTAAGCATCGTAATAACCAGAAGATAAGGCATAGGTACCAATTAAAATTCGGCGTTTAACTTCGGCTTCCATGTATTGGCCACGAGTATTCATATAATAAGAAGTGATATCGGGATTATTATCGGTATTACGACCAAAACGAATACCATCATAACGAGCCATATTGGCAGAGATTTCTGAGGGGACTAAAATGTAATAAACAGCAATACCAAGCTTGGTTGAAGGTAAGGAAATATCAACAAGAGTAGCACCTTTACTTTCAAAAAATTTAGTAGCTTCTAAAACTTTAGTTTTAACTTCAGTATTAATTGGATCAGTGAAATATTCCTTAGGTAAACCAATTTTTAGACCTTTTAGATTAACTTTATCCAATAATTCAGAATAATTTGGAACTGGATTATCAATAGTGGTGGCATCTTTTGGATCAACTCCAGCAGTAAATTGAGTTAATAGAGCTAAGTCTTCGACATTTTTAGCAAAAACACCTGGGCAATCAAAAGAAGAAGCCATGGCGGTGATGCCATAACGAGAATTTAGGCCATAAGTTGGTTTTAGACCACTAATATTGCATAGAGATGCCGGTAAACGAATAGAACCACCAGTGTCAGTACCTAGGGCAAATTGACAGAGATCAGCCGCCACAGCAGCAGCCGAACCACCGGAAGAACCACCAGGGACTTTTGATAAATTCCAAGGATTTTTGGTAGTAAAAAATCCGGAATTTTCAGTGGAACCACCAAAGGCAAAAGGATCAGTATTAGTTTTGCCAATAATAATGGCATCTTGATCGATTAATCGCTGATAGATAGTTGATGAATATTGAGGAAGATAATCTTTTAAAACCTGGGAACTGGCAGTGGTTTGAATATTTTTCGTTAAAAATATATCTTTAACAGCCATGACGGCACCAGCAAGTTTACCAACCTTGTCCCCTTTTTTAATTTTGTCATCTAAATTTTTAGCCTGTATTAAGGCTTCTTTTTCAGTAATAGTAATAAAGGCTTTAATTTGAGGATCAAGTTTTTTTATTCTTTCCAAATAAAAATTAACAATATCAACGACAGAAACCTTTTTAGAAAAAAGCAGTTCTTGAATTTGAGAAATAGTTAAATTTTTTAAATCCATATTATTTTTTAATGGTTCCTGGGACAACAAAATAACCGTCTTGAGTTTTTGGAGCAGTTGAAAGGGCTGTTTTTTGATCAAAAGAATCTACTATTTCATCACTTCTTAAAACATTTTTTTGGTCATTAACACGGAAAGTTGGTTCTATGTTTTCAACATTGGCCTGATTTAAAACATCAAGATATTCTAAAACTGACTCGAGTTGAGGTAAAAAAGTAATTTTTTCGGATTCAAATAAATTAATGCGGGCTAATTTGGCAATATGTTCCAAATCGAGCATAGAAATCTTTGATGAAGACATAGTGTATTTTAACTTATTTTTTAAAAATTGAGGCTTTGAGACGGAGGATCTTCCAACGAGTTTTATCGACAGAATTATAAAGCTTGTATAAAATTGGATTAATTACTAGGTCGTAAGTGCCGACATATTCAACCAATTGACCACCAAAGCCTTGTTTAAAACGATGGAAACCGAAGCCTATTTCCGTTTCTTTGGCGTGAGGACCGAGACAACCCCACATATCAAAAATAGTACATTTTAAAATTTTCCCTAGTTTAATTACTTCCCACATTAAAAGAGTTGAAGCCATGACTTGACGATTAACATCAAGAGAGGCACCATAGGGATAAAATAATTGATCTTTGATGTTAAAAATCATAAAAGCAGAAAGAACCTGGTTTTGGTAAGAAGCTAACATAATATGGATCATGCCAGTATCTTTTAATTTTTTCCAAAGATCACGGTGATATTTTTGAGAATGTAAATAAAAGCCTTGGCGCTTGGTGGTGTCAAAAAGTAATTTTAAATAAATTTCAAAACCCTGGTCATCAGTCTGCTCTTTAACCTCAACTCCATAGCGGTTAGCAACCCTAATATTGTAGCGGGTTTTAGGATGCATCGATTCTAAAATTTCTTCTTCATTTTTAGTTAAATCGACTAAGTAATTAAAGGGATAAAAGGCAACTTTAGGTGATTTTTTCAAATGACGAAATTGAGGTCTATTATTAACTAAAGTTTCATTATTAAAAGCATCATATTTTTTATAGATTGAAGTTGGTTCAAATTTAACAAAAATTGCATTTTC
>JAQVXB010000015.1 GCA_028709405.1 Candidatus Shapirobacteria bacterium | reverse complement strand
GTCTCAACCAGCAATCCTTGGTCTAGCCTTTGATAATATTGATCTCAAGATTTCCGGCTTCAAAGATCGAGGTTTCACTAATCCCAATAAGATGATTGAGTTTCAACCTTCAATCCTTGGTTATGACTTTGATAATATTGATGCCAAAATTTCCGGTCTCAAAGATCGAGGTTTCACTAATCCCAATAAGATTATTGAGTCTCAACCTTTAATCCTTGGTTATGATTTTGATAATATTGAGCTCAAGATTTCCGGCCTCAAAGATCGAGGTTTCACTAATCCTCATAAAATTATTGAATTAAAACCTCAAATCCTTGGCTATGGTTTTGAAAATATTGATTCTAAAATTAATCTCTTATCAAGATTAAATAATGTCTATCAACTTAATTTAAATCCAATTACTATAATTGAATCAAATTTGGCAATTTTTGGTACTAACTTTAAAAAATTAATTGTTATTACTCGTATTTTAAGAGAATACCAACCATCATTAGAAGACATTCAAAGAAAAGTAGGTGAACTATCTAAAATAAATTTAGAAAGTTTATTAATTTCCTATTCCCAGAAAGAACCAAGCGATAGTATAAATAATTTAACCAAAACAGCCAGACAAATCCAAAAACAAAAGTTATCTAAAGATTATAAACGCCAATTAATCAAAAATTTTTTTAATAAAAATCCTGACTCTTACAAAATATACCGAGATTATTTAAAAGGTTATCCAGAAAAAACTCAAAATGACTAATCTAATCTTTTTTGGTTCTTCCGAACATTCTGTCATCATCTTGAAAAAACTTCTAGGAATTAAAGATTTTAATGTTTTGGGAGTCATTACTAAAATAGACAAACCAATTGGCCGCGACCAAAAAGTCACTCCAAATCCCGTTGCAGCTTTTTCTAAACAAATCAATCTAAAACTTTTCCAAATTGAAGAATTCACCCCCGAATTTAAATTGGAAATTAGAAATTTGAAATTGGACATTGGATTATGTGTTGCCTTTGGTCCTCCCTATTTTGACCAAGAAATGATTGATATTCCTAAATTTAAGATTGTAAACATTCATCCATCACCCTTACCAAAATATCGCGGCGCCACCCCTGGCCCTTGGCAAATAATCAATGGTGAGACCAAATCTGCTGTCACTTTTTTCCAAATTGATTCTCTCCCAGATAATGGACCAATAATTAGTCAAATTCCTTTTGACATAACTCCTCAAGAAACTGCCCTCTCTTTTTATCAAAAAGCCTTTGATCTTGCAGCTAAAAATCTTGAATCTATTCTTAAATCTTATATTCAAAATCCAAATAATCTTCAACAACAAGATCACACTCAAAAATCTTATTTTCCTAAATTCACCAAAGAATCAGCTCAAATTAATTGGACTTGGGATGATTTAAAAATAGATCGTTTTGTCCGTGCTCTAAACCCTTGGCCAATTGCCTGGACTTTTGTTACTAATCAACAAAACCAAATTTTAAAAATGAAAATAATTTCTAGCACTATAATTAATCAAAAATTTACCCCAAAGATAGTCCAAATAGAAGGAAAGAAAAGTATTGAATGGTCCGAAATTGTCAAATACTACACTATAAATAAATCCTAAAAATAGGCAAAATTTAAAAACATTTTTTAAATTTGTTGGAAAATTTCACCATTAATGAATCACTTTTTTTCTGTAAACTTACGCCTTTTTTCTAAAATAATTTTTTCATTTTTTCCAAAAATTTTTTTTATCCACTTTTAAATTTAGCCAATAAATAGGAATATTTTACTAAATATTTTGTAAAAATTATCTCCATTTTAATTTTCCAAAATTAGAATTTTACCTAAAGATAGGATTTTATTTTTTTGACATTTTTTTTAAATACTTTTTAATTAAATCAAGGAGGTAAAAATATGCCAGTCAAAAAAAAGAAAGCTGTCAAAAAAGTAGTCAAGAAAAAAGCTACTAAAAAAGTCGCCAAGAAAAAGGTCGCCAAGAAAACCAAAAAACGAAAATAACAGTGAAATTTCAAACTTAAAACGGTGCTTATTTAAGTGCCGTTTTTTGTTCTTTTGCTTCTTTTTTAATTCTCTTTAAACACTTGGTACAAAAAATACCGCTGATTTTATCCTCACCAACAGTTAAAGTAACTTTTTGGATATTAGCCATAAAAGTTCTTGGTGTTCTGTTTTGGGCATGTGATCGGTTTTGACCAATCTTAGTCCCCTTATTACATAAACTGCATGTTCTCATAGTAAGGTATAATATCAAATCGGTTTATTTTTTGAAATATGATAAATATCTTTTCTTTTCTGGCTTTAATCATCAGTATTACTATCCATGAGTTTTGTCATGCCTTTGCCGCCGATCGTCTCGGTGACCCAACTCCAAGATCTTTAGGTCGATTAACTTTAAATCCTATCGCTCATGCTGACCCTATTGGTACCGTCCTTTTACCCCTACTTAGTGCTTTCACTGGCATTGCCACCATCGGTTGGGCTAAACCAGTCATCATCGACCCTTATAATCTTAAAAATCCTAAAAGAGATGAAATTATAATTTCTTTATCTGGACCCATGGGAAATATTTTATTAGCTATAATTTGCGCCTTAATTTCAAAAATTTTTGGAGTCCAAAACATTTTAATTTATCTTTTAATTTTAATTAATGTTTCCTTAGCTGTCTTTAATCTTCTCCCAATTCCACCTCTCGACGGTTCTAAAATATTTTTGAACCTTCTTCCAGTAGATAAATCCCTTCAATGGCAAGAAACTTTCGACCGTTATGGCTTTATCTTACTCATAATTCTAGTTTTTCTTCCCATTGGTGGCGCTCCTATATTTCAAACCATAATGTCACCTATTGTCAAATTTATTTTATCGCTGCTTCTCTAACTTTTTATTAAGTTCGACTATCATTTTATCTATTTGATCATTGGTCATTCCATGTACCAAAGCCCCCTGTTCTAAAGTTTCCATCGATGCTGCCATACAACCAATACAATGAAGTCCATACTTCTCTGTCAAAACCTCAGTCAAATCTGGATTTTGCTCAACTAAATCTAAAATCAGAATATCCTTAGTTATTTTTGTTTTATTTTTCATATCTCTTATTATACTTTATAACTTTGAACTTTATAAACTTTTAAACTATAATTAAAGTGTCCTATCAAAAGCAGAACTTTAAGAAGGTGTTTTTTCTAACTATCCATCTGAAAAGGATTACATATTTTTAGGGTTTGCGCCTTAAAAGAGTTTTCCGCTATTTTTTAGTATGGAAAAGCCAATATTGAAGAAAACTTTTGATGGGACTTCTTATATCAACTCTTCTTTTACCTTTTTTAAAATTATTCCCAAGCTCTTCTGGTTATTTAATGCTTCTTTTTTAATCGTTTCTTTAAATTTGTTCTCAAAATATTTCGGGTTGCTTAAATATTTATGCAAAAAATTAATCAAATTATTACTCCTTTCCCTAATCCAACCCAACTCTTTCTTCTTAATTAAATCTATATTTCCATCTTCCTGACCACCTATATGAGTAATTGCCACAAAAGGTTTTTGACAAGCTATACTATCAAACAAAAAATTAGGACCAGCTTTACCAAAAACGATATCTGCCGCTCCTAAAACTTCTGCCATATTATCAATCCACCCCATATTTTTTATATAAACAATCTTATCTTTATTTAACTTAGACAATATTTTTACGTAACGTTCCACCATCTTGTAGGCCAGTTTATCAGTTCCTGTATTAATAATAAAAGCCACCTTTTTTTTAATAAAAAGCAAACTGGGCAAAAGACTAACTAATGAATTAGTCCCCAAACTTCCCCCCCCAACAAAAATAACTGGTCTATTATCACAAATTCCCATTTTTTTTCTGCTTTCTTCCTTATTATGTTCCAAATACATTTCATTTCTAACCCACCATCCAGTTTTTAAAATTTTTTCTTTCTTTATCCCATATTTTCTCGTCATTTTTTCTGAAACATCGTCATAAACAATATGAAGATCACACCCTTTTATAAAAGAAATCGGATTGATAGACCAAGGATCAGTTACAACTGTCCACAACTTAAAACTCTTTCCCATTTTTTTCTTACAATCAACCAATGCCCAACTGTGTAAAAAATAACAAGAAATTATTAAATCTGGTTTTATTTTCCTAATTTCCTTCTCCAATTTAGGAACATTCTTTTTACTCAACTCTTGCATTATTTCAACCGATATCCTAGTAGCTGCCAATTTATGAAATATCCGATGAGATAAAGGCATATATCTACACAAAAAAGTGTAAACATCATTACCAACCCCCGTTTCTGCCTTTATTTCAGCATAATGAATTTCCAAATTATTATTTTTTTCATTAAGTTTTAAATAATTATATATAGCCTTAGCTATAGACCTATGTCCCCAAGGCATAGTGTCAGTCAAAACCAAAATTCTCTTTTTTTCCATAGTCTTATTCTACCTCAAAATTTAATCCTCTTGATATAATAACCTACTGCCTGAGTAGCTCAGTTGGTTAGAGCAGCTGTTTTGTAAACAGCAGGTCGTGAGTTCGAGTCCCACCTCAGGCTCATTTTTGTTTATTTATTTGATAAAATATCAGCACGCCCGGATAGCTCAGTTGGTAGAGCATCCCCTTGGTAAGGGGAAGGTCATGAATTCGAGTTTCATTCCGGGCTCACTTAAACCTAAAGCGCTAAAGCTCTAACGCTCTAACGCTCTAATTGGAGGGTTGGCCGAGTGGTTTATGGCGCCAGTTTTGAAAACTGGTGGGCGAAAGTCCGCATGGGTTCGAATCCTATACCCTCCGCAAAAATCTTGTTAAACTTAATTAGTGACCAAAATCAGAATACTAATTTATTTTTTCCTTCTCATTTTTATCCTTATTAGTCTTTTTGTCTCCATTTTTGGCCTAATCAAAAAAAACAACTCAAACAATCTTAAAAGTGAACCTATTGAACCCACCCCTTTTGAAATTATTGAAATTACTTGGCCTGAGGCAGTTGATTTAATTCAAAATTGTCAAATTAAAACCGTTTTTCAAAAACATAATTTAGAAGTTACCTTAACTCATAAAGATAACCGCATTTTTAAAACTATCGAACCAAAAATAGATGATATTTTTAAAGAGACAAACCATCTCCGCTCTGATTGTAATGATATAATTCAAACAATTACTGAGTAAAAAATCATGTCTTCTAGAGAAATTCCCACTTCAATTGAAATTAATGGCCAATCTTTAAAATTTAGAAATATTCACAAAGACTTTTCTCAAACCACCGCTGGAAATAGATTGAATAATAATCCCCGTTATAAAGATTTCATAGGTGAATTGGGAATAAAAGAATGGCAAAATATTCTCGGTTTTGATGTCAATAATTTAGAACATGGACGACTCACTCAAGGTATAACTTATTGTTTCATTAATCACATTAATCAGTCTGATTCAAAAATTAAATTCAACAACGAAGAACAGAAATTATTACTTTTAACTGCCGTTGTTCATGATTGGCCAGAAGCTTTTACAGAAAAAGGTGATATCTCTTATGAAATAAAAAGTGATAATGATGAAAAAGAAGAGTTAGCTCTTATTGAAAAAATAATTACCGAAATGTTAGGCCCAGATAGTTTAGAAATATCTATCCAAATCAAAGATATTTTAGAAGATAAAAATTCAAAACTAGGTATGGCTTTTAATGCTATAGAAAGAATTGGCTATCTCCGAACCGCTTTAATTGCCTGGAAAAAAAGCAAAAATACTGATCAGTCAACTTCTCCCAATCTAGCTTTATTGACCAATAATGTTTTACTAAATAGTCTTAGAAAAACTATTGAATATAGTTATATTTATCCCCCAGTCGATAGTTTTATTAGAAAAAGAAAAGATTTAATTTCTGAAGCTTTCGAAATGTCACCTTCTATTTTTGATAAATATAAAGTTGAAGATCAAGTAAAAAACATTACCAAATTTAATAAAGCCAAAACTGAATGGAAACAATGGTTAAACAAACTTTAACTTCAGTTTTATTTAAGCAAATGGTAAAATAATAGTGGATAAGAATACTCTGCCATTTATTAAATTAAAAGTTAAATAAGGAGATCTATATGAACGTACAGATCAACAGCGTTAACTTAAATATTACCCCCAAAATAAAGGATATGGTTGATAAAAAACTTATCCACAAACTAGACCAACTTCTAGTCAATTTTAATGAAGAACTTAAAACCGCTTTTCTTCATATTGAAAGGGATAAATACAAACATTTCAAAAGTAAATTTGACATAGCTCTCCCTGGTAAAGACGGTCATCTTTTTGCTGAATGCAAAAACATTAAATTAGTTTCAACCATAGTTGGTGTTCGAGAACAACTCGAAAAGCAAATCAAAAAATATAAGCAAGACAAGGTAAATTACAGCCTTGGCTAATTTTAATAAACTTGATAAACTACCAACATGTCCAAATCTAAAAAAACACCGCGTATTTTGATCGCCCTAGTCTGTTCAGTCTGTGGTGCTCAAAATTATTTAACTGAAAAAAACAAAACCAACACTCCTGACAAATTAAAATTTGTCAAATATTGCCGTTGGTGTAAAAAGAAAACTGAGCATAAAGAATCAACCAAGCTCAAATAATTTGAAACTGAAGACAAATCTTAGATCAGCTTTAGAAAATATTTACATATCTCCTTTAGAGTTATGTAATTTAAATTGTCGTGCTTGTTATACCCACAAAACCAAAAACATTCTCTCTAATCAAGAAATTTTGGATTTTATTCAAAAATATAATGAATTTTTAAAAGAAAATTCTGAAAATACCATTTTTGAAGGCCTTGAAAGTGCAACGCACATTCACCAACCGAAAAAATGTGTGTTGAAGAATTTTAATTTAAAATCTATTTTATTTTGCGGTGGTGAGGTATTTATTCTGCCTGATTTTCCCAGTCTAATTAATAATTTGATCCAAAAAGATCTATTTATCACAATCATTACCAATGGCACCATTGATCGACTTGAAGAAATTAAAGATCCAAAAAATTGTCAGCTTTTAGTTTCTTTTGACGGCCCAAAAAATATTCACGATCAAAACCGCGGTAGTGGTAATTTTAATAAAAGCCAAAAATTTGTAAAGCATGCTCTAAGTCTTGGGTTTCCTGTTGAAATTATGTTTTTAATTACCAAAGACTCTTATCCTTACAAAGATTCATTTAATATGTTCGATCTTCCAAAAATTTACCTAAGCGACAGACAAATATCATTATCAAAAAAACAACTTTTAGACATCAAAATCAACTATTCCACCTTCCCTTCAAAAAATTTTGGCTGTTTTCAACTCTCTCTACAATCCACTGGTATTATTACTGGTTGTTGTGAATCCTCAAAACCACTTGGTTCAATTGACGATCACCCTTTAATTTATATCCAAAATTTTATTAATTCTCTTGTCCCCTGTTCTAAATGTCAAAAATGCCAAGGTTGTACCGATCCTGATTATTTTTGTGGCTATTGCCAAGAATTAAAACAAAATTCATGTAAAGATGTGGTAAAATTATTTCGTTCTAAAATTTCGAAATAACAATTTTAGCGAAAATGATGTTTTTTTCGCGCGCAATCATCCGAGGTGCAATGCCGAAGGGCGTGAGCACGACAAAAAATATCATTGAGCTAAAATAATAAATATATGAATTTCCAAACCCACTTTATTAAAGAATGGACCGTTCAAGCCTTGCGAGATTATTTTATCTCCCATAGCTTTCATGAAGTTGAAACTCCCACCCTCATGCCTAAAATTCCCATCGAGCCTAACCTTTACCCTCTAAAAACTCACTGGTCTCACAAAAATTTGGACTTTTACCTACCCACCTCACCAGAATCTTCTTTAAAAAAACTAATTTCTCAAGGTCTTGGAAATTGTTTTGCCATCAGTAAAGTTTTCCGTGATTTGGAAGATATTGGACCAACTCATAATCTCGAATTTTCTATGTTGGAATGGTATGAAATGAATAAAAATTACCACGATATTGCCAATACTACCCAAGAATTAGTTTTAGAAATTTACCACAGGATACTTAAAAAACAGAATAAAAGCATAACTAATATTCTCACTTATCAAAACCATCAAATCGATTTATCCTCCCCTTGGTATTTTTTCACTCTAAAGGAATTATTTCAAAAGTTTGCCAATATTGATTTATCAAAAAATTTAACCGCACCAGAAATTATTGCCACCGCCAAATCAAAAGGTTACAACACCGACAGCATCACCACCTGGGAACCGCTTTATACTCAAATTTTTATTAACGAAATTGAATCCAAACTACCTCAAGATAAACCAGTTTTTATTCTAGATTATCCCACCCAACTTTCACCCCTCTGCCTTCCCTGCCCTGATTCACCTGGCTTTAGTCAACGCTTTGAATTTTATATTGGCGGTATAGAAATTGGCAATGCTTATACCGAATTAAATAATTCTCAAATTTTAAAAGATAATTTTGAAGCCGAAACCAAATTTAGACAAGAAAATAATTTACCACTTCATCCTTATGATCAAGAATTTATCGATTCCTGCGGTCAACTTCCATCATGCGCCGGTATTGGTCTTGGAGTCGATCGTTTAGCCATGCTTTTTGCCGACACCAATAAAATTGAAGATGTCATCTATTTCCCAACCTCATTTTTTTTAAAAAAATAAAAAATCTAGTATAATAATCATACATATGAGTAAATCTTCAAAAAAACCTTCAACAGATAATCGATCAACCATAGTCAAAGGTTTTGTTAAACCTGTAGTTCCAGATTTTCCTGGAACCAAAGCTCCAACCAATTTCAAACCCAACGCTCGTATGGGGACTATCAATCGCGGCCGTCGTTAAGCTTTAATTTTCTTTTGAATTAATTTGTCAATCCAATATAATTTTTGGACTCCATTTTCTAGTTTAAAATAATGAAAAATATACGGCACTAATAAAATCAAAAATAACCCATCAATCACCAATAAAATTGTACTTGGATAAATAAGAGTAAACATCATTACCACCATAAACATAATTCCAAAAGCCAATGTTACCAACAAATGAATTAATCTTTCATGCTGCATAAATTTTATCGCCTCCCGATGATGTTCTAAAATCACTTTCCAATTCTGGCTATCTACATTTTTTATTTTTTCATTAATTTCTCTTATGTGTTTATCCAAATATCCGATCATAAATTAATTATAATCGTTTATTTCTGCTTAGTATATTGCTGAACTTCATCATATTTATATTCCAGCTCAATCCCTACTTTTTTAAACATTTCCTCTGATTCAACCCCAGCGTGATATTTTCTTTCACACATTACTCTTTTGATTCCGCAATTTATCAAAATCATGGCACATGTTCTACAGGGTGTCATTCGACAATAAACAGTAGCTCCATCAATCGAAATTCCCAATTTTGCTGCTTGGCAAACAGCATTTTGTTCTGCATGAACAGTTCGCACACAATGTTCAGACACACTTCCATCCTCGTTTAACATTTTTTTAAATTGATGACCAACTTCATCACAATGATCCAAACCTTTTGGTGAACCAACATATCCAGTTACTAAAATTTGTTTGTCTCTAACAATTACACAACCACTTTTTCCCCGATCACAAGTTGCTCGTTTAGAAATTGCTTCCATTACTTCCATAAAATAATCATCCCAACTCGGTCTGACATACTTAGATACATTTACTAAATTTTTTTTATCTGCCTTTTTCATTATTTATTAGTAATAATTTGTAATATTTTTTCAATTTCTTCATTTAATTTTTCCATTGATCCATTATTATCAATCACAAAATCAGCTCTTTTAATACATTCACTCAAATTTTGTTTATTTGGATCTGTTGATTCCATTTCTCTTTGTTCATCTGTTAAAAATTTTTCAAAACTAACATTATCAGTTGAACTACCACGACTAGAAATTCTTTCATACCTTATTTTTGGATCGGCATCTATTGCTAATAAAGTAAAACTGCCTTT
>JAQVXB010000014.1 GCA_028709405.1 Candidatus Shapirobacteria bacterium | reverse complement strand
TCAGTCTTTAGTGGTAGTGGTATAGGTGGTGGTAGCGGCAGCATGAGAATACCCAGATAATTTTATGAAATCAAAATCTCTTATTAAGATTAATAATTTGTCTAAAATTTACCAAACCGATGTCTTAAAAACAGTGGCTCTGGACGATGTTTCTTTTGAAATAAAAAAAGGGGAGTTTGTTGCCATTATGGGTCCATCTGGATCCGGTAAATCAACTATAATGCATATTTTGGGCGCTCTCGATAAACCAACTTCAGGGAGTTATTATCTTGACGGTGAAAATGTTGGTAGACTTAATGACGATCAGTTAGCTGACATCAGAAATCGAAAAATTGGTTTCATTTTCCAATCTTATAATCTTCTTCCTCGTACTACCACTGTTAAAAATGTTGTTTTACCTATGGCCTATGCTGGTATTGATCCTGACAAAAGAGAAGCCCGAGCTATTAGTCTTCTTAAATTAGTTGGTCTTAGTGATCATCTTCGCCACACCAGCAATCAGCTTTCTGGTGGTCAACAACAACGAGTTGCCATTGCCAGAGCTTTAAGCATGACTCCCTCAATTCTTTTGGCCGACGAACCAACTGGTAATATTGCCTCAGCTCAAGCAGAAGAAATTATGTCTATTTTTCAAAAATTAAATCAAGACGGGAACACCATTATTATGATTACTCATGAGCCAGATATTGCCGAGCATGCCAAAAGAATTATAGTTATTCGCGATGGTAAAATTGTCGCCGACAGCACTGATCATAAACAAAAAATTATTAAAAATTCTTACTAGATTTTATGAAATTAAAAGAATTATTTTTTGAAAGTTTAAGTACTCTAACTCTAAATAAAACTCGCACTGCCCTGGCTGTGTTGGGAATCATTATTGGTATTGGTTCGGTTATTGCTCTTATGTCTCTAGGGCAGGCCACTCAAAAATCAATTCAAAACCAAATTGAATCTCTTGGTTCCAATCTTTTAACCGTTCAACCAGGTGCCTCTCGTAGTAGCAGTGGTGTCAGAAGTGCTCCTGGATCTAATACCAGTCTAACCTTAGCTGATGCTCAGGCAATCAGTTCTTCATCCGAGATAAACACTGTTAATTTAGTTTCCCCTGAGTATTCTTCTCGATCGCAAATTATCACCAGTCAAGGCAATTCCAACACTCAAGTTGTTGGTGTTGTCCCAGAATATGCAATAGTTCGTAAAATCTCAATTGCTGATGGTAGTTTTATTACCCAATCAGATGTCGACACTCTTAAAAAAGTGGCGGTCATTGGCCCAACTGTTGTAGCCAATCTTTTTCCCGATGGGAGTGATCCGATTGGTCAAAATATCAAGATTAATGGTCAAAATTTAGTTGTTATTGGAGTTACTATTGCCAAAGGGGGAACTGGTTTTAATAATCAAGATGATGTTGTCTATGTTCCTTTATCCACCGCCCAAAAACAGCTTTTTGGCTCTAATTATTTAACTTCAATTGCTCTTGAAGCTAAAAGTGCCGATTTAATGGTTACTGCTCAAGATGAAGTTGGTTATTTTCTTCTTACTCGCCACAAGATTTCTGATCCTGCCAATGCTGATTTTTCAATTCTATCCCAACAAGATATGATCAATACTATTACTTCCACTACTGCCACTTTTACTACTCTTTTAGCCGGAGTTGCCGCTATTTCTCTTTTAGTCGGTGGCATTGGTATTATGAATATTATGTTAGTCACTGTTACCGAACGTACTCGAGAAATTGGATTAAGAAAAGCTTTAGGCGCCAAGAAAAAAATTATTACTACACAATTTTTAATTGAATCAATCATTCTAACTTTTGTTGGTGGTTTTCTAGGTATTATTTTTGGTATTACCACTGCTTTTGTAATTTCCCAAGTCACTAGTTCTCTTTTTATTATTTCTCCTTCTTCAATTTTTCTAGCTTTTTTTGTGTCAACTCTAATTGGAATTCTTTTTGGTTGGTATCCCGCCAAAAAAGCTGCCAATTTAGAACCCATCGAAGCCTTAAGATATGAATAATTCAGTTGTTTTTCAGTTTTTCTTTATAAACTATTCACTAATTAATAATTTACTAATTAAAAAATATGAAAACTAATCAAATAATATTCGTTTTAATTTTAGTCATTGTTTTCTCTGCCACTTCTTTTTTTATTGGTACTAAATATCAACAAAAGAAATCAGCTCAAGATTTTACTAATTCAATTGTCGGTGGTAATTTTCAAGCTATGGGTCGAGGTATGGCTCGAAACGATATAAACCCCGATTCTGTTGTCAAAAACCGTGGTCAAGCAGCTGGTTTTAGACAAACAGCTGGGGAAATAATTAGTCTCGACGATCAATCGTTTAATGTCAAATTAGCCGACGGTAGTTCTAAAATAGTTCTTTTTTCTGAATCAACTATTATTAATCAATCAATTAAAGCTTCTAAAGAAGATCTTACAGTTGGCACCAAAGTTATGGTTAACGGCGAAATTAATACCGATGGTTCCATTACCAGTCGTAATATTGAAATTGATCCTGTCTTTACCACTATCACCCCAACCAATAATCAATAAAATTTTTTTCAAAATAAAATCCTTCTTTAATTAGGAGGTTTTTATTTTATTTCTTAACTTGCTAAGATTAAACGCTTATCTATGATTTCCAAGACCAAATCCGTCATCAAAATGCCAGTTTTTAAGGCCCTTTTTACTTTAGCCATTCCCATTATCATGGCTAATCTTTTTCAGTCAATGTATCATTTAACTGATTCTTTTTGGGTTGGTCGTCTTGGGGGTACTGCTTTAGCTGCTGTTTCCATTTGTGCTCCCATTATATTCTTAGCCGTTTCTGTCGGTATTGGTTTTGCTATTGCCGGTTCTACTTTTGTCGCTCAATATTTTGGTGCCAAAAATCATAAAATGGTCAGTCGTGCCGCTGCCCAAACCATTCTAATGATTACTTTTACCTCCATAATTTTTAGTATTTTAGGCTATATTTTTGCTCCTAGACTTCTTCTTTCTATGGGTGCTAATAGTGAAATTTTTGATATGGCTCTCGCTTTTCTTCGGGTCTCTTTTATTGCCATCATCTCTAATTTTTCTTTTTTTACTTTCCAGTCAATTATGAGGGGTATTGGTCGTCCCAATCTTCCAGTGTATATTGTTTTAGTCACTGTTCTCTTAAATTTTATCCTTGATCCGCTCTTTATTTTTGGTTTTGGTCCTATTCCTGCCTCTGGTCCTGCCGGCGCTGCTCTAGCCACTCTAATGACTCAAACTATTGCCGGAATTACCGGTTTTATTATTCTTTTTAGTGGTCATCATGGCATTCATCTAAAAATTTCTGATTTCAAACCCGATTTTAGATTTATTAAAAAAGCCTTTTTTATTGGTTTACCTTCATCAATAGACCAGTCGTCTCGTAATTTAAGTATGGTCTTTATGCTATCCCTAATTGCTGGTTTTGGTACTACCGCTGTTGCTTCCTATGGGGCTGGATCTAATATTATTCAAATTGCTATCATGTTCTCCATTGGTCTAGCGGTTGCCAGTGGTACTTTAGTTGGTCAAAACATCGGCGCCAAAGATATTGGTCAAGCTATTAAAGTTGTCAGACTCAGTTCTTTTCTTGGCTTTATTTCTCTTTCTTTTATCGGTATTCTTTCTTTTATTTTTTCTCATCAACTTATTTCTTTTTTTGTCCCCAACGATTTAGCTGTCATTAAAGGGGGAGTAACTTTTGTCAAGACAGTTGCTCTCAGTTTTGGTTTTATTGCTCTTCATATGGTTTTTAGTAATGTTTTTACCGCTTCTGGCAAAACTACCACCACCATGTTATTAACTATTTTTTCCCAATGGATTCTTCAACTCCCACTAGCTTACATTTTAGCTAAACATACCCATCTCGGAATTTGGGGAATTTGGTTAGCTATTCCCATCTCTAATATTATCACCTCCTCCTTTGCTTTTATTCTCTATTCTCGAGGAACTTGGAAAAAAAACCAAATTATTGAGGATAATAAAATTATTGGTCAAGTGGCTAAAGAAATTTTAGTCGAAGAAGGTATTCATTAAATTCAGTTAGTATTCAGCTTTATTTAATAAAATTATTTCAATATGAACAATAAACTAAAAATATTTTTACCAATTTTATTGCTTTCTTCTTCCGCCTTTATCTTATTTAAATTTAAAAAAGATTCAACAATAACCAACACTTCCTCTGATTCTCAAAATTTAAATTCTACTAATTCCACTGACGAAATTTCCACTTCCATTCCTTTTCAAAAACTTACCATTATTTCCAATCGTTGTCGTGGCTGTGGCCGCTGTGTCCAGATTGATCCAGCTCATTTCGAAATGGTTGGCAATATTGCCAAAGTTATTTCTTCAACTGACCTAAATTCCTCTAATTTGACTATGGCCGTTAACAGTTGTCCTAGCCAAGCCATAGTTATAGAATAATTTATGAATAATTATCTAACTCTTCCAATTTCAGCTATCATTTTAATTTCTTATTTAATCTCCTTTTTGTTGGTAAAAAATAAAAAAATTTCTCCAACAACCCAACGCCGTTTTTGGAATATAATTTTACTCATTTCTTTTTTAATTTCTGGAACCATAGGTCTAATTTTAGCTATATTAATTGATCTAAAAATCTCCATTTTATGGTATCAAAACCTATTAAGTCTTCATGTTAAGACGGGTACTATTATGGCCCTAGTTTCTCTCTTTCACCTTTTTTGGCATCTTCCTTACTATCTGTCTTTAATTAAAAAGAAATAAATTTTTCTTTTTCATCATCAATTTATTTTATAAATTATAGTTATAATCATTTTATGATTGAGAAAAATCACTGTAATTTATGTAATAAAAATTGTTCTTCTCCAGATTATAACCCAGATCGATTTATTCTAGATACTACTTGGGAAGGAAAACTTTCTCTACCAGCTCATTTTATGGATTGTCCTATTTTTAGAGATACTGCTAAATGGAATAAAAACATTATTCCCTTGGTAACCACTTAATTTCTAGTTGCGGAGGGTAGAGGATTTGAACCTCTGCGGGCTTTCACCCACACGCTTTCGAGGCGTGCGCCATAAACCGCTCGGCCAACCCTCCATTTTGTGCGCCTACCAGGAATCGAACCTGGATCAACGGTTCCGCAAACCGCTATTCTATCCATTAAACTATAAGCGCGTACAAGTGAGTGAATTATATCAAAAAAAGTCTATTTTTCCCGTTTTTCCAAAGGCAACATGTTTCCCATTTTTTTTGTCAGTTTATCAACAAAGTTTGGAGAGGATTCAATCAATGGTAATTTTTTTAAAACAATCTCCTTAATTTTTTCTTTGTCATTTTCATTTATTACCAAAGAAATCTGTCTAGGAATTCTTAAATTAGTTTCAAATTCCAAAAGTTCACTATTTAAACTCTTTTTAAACCAAAATCTTAATAATATTCGCCAATCATAATTAGCCTCTTCAAGTTTAATTCCTCTGTTAGTTATTTTATTTTTAACCATTCGTGGGGGGACTGTTGATAAAACATAATACAAAAACAAAATTGACACCAAAGCCACCACTAAGAAAAATTCTTTTATAAAAATCAAAACCACCGAAAATAAAATTAAGATAGCTATAGCTGTAATCCAAAAATCCTTGTCTCTTTTCTTAAACGATCTTTCCGGGGCCTCCCATTCAAACAAAATTTTCTCTTCGTTGGTATTTTTTATCTCTTGATCAATCTTTTCTACCATTAATATAATGATAAAGCATTTATCAAAAATTTGATATACTTGAACACAAGTCTTTAAAAAATTAAGTTTATAAACTTTAAACCTTTAACTTTTAAACTAAATTGGAAGGATGCGGCGAATGGTAAGCCACAGGTTTGCTAAACCTGCGTCAATAAAATGGCATGTGGGTTCGACTCCCACTCCTTCCGCAAACTGCCTATCTTTCCACATAATTTATGTGGTATAGCTACAAATCCCCAACCTTCCCTCGTATTTTTTCACGAAACAACATTTTTCAGTTTTACAGCCTGTAATACTAAAATCTCAAAAATTTATTTTAAAGAATGAAATTTCGTTAAAAGATTATTAATAGATCTTTTTATATCTGAATCTTGTTGAGTTAATTCTTCTTCACTTAAAACTGAATAATATTTCCATTCTCCGCCGATGTTTATTTTCATCATATCAGCCAAAAAGTAACCAGGGGTTCTAGTAGTATTAATTTGAGCATATAATCGACCAGGTAAAGATGATCCGGAGCCTTCCAAAAAATTCTCTCCACAAATAGCATGTCCATATTTGAATTCTATGTCTAAATATTCTGGATTATACTTTTTAATCAAATCTGAATAGTGCTGATAAGCAAATTCATCAGTAAATTGACCATATTTTTTAATAACTGGTAATTTAATGTCTTTTTTAGGGTTATCTTCTTCTGAAACTTCTGATAAAAATAGAGTATCGTCTTGAGTTAAAACTGGTATTTTAACTTTTAATTTTTGATAATAATATTTGGCCTTTATAATTGCATTTTCCACCCCATCTTTACCGTTTTCCTCTGGTTCCTCAATTTTATAATCTAAATCGGCTAAAGATATTAAATTAATATCAGTATTTTTAATTAATTTTCTAATTCGATTAACTTTGTTTTGATTCGTAGTAGCAAATAATATATCCATATTCTAATATTAACTAACTCGGACTCCACAAAAAAGTAGCTGGATCATCATAAAACTGAGTTAACTCACAGACTTGGCTTTTATTGATTTTTTGTTCTTCTTGAAGAATTGATAAAATATACGAGTAATCAGTCAATGAGCAAAAATCAATCCCTTTTTCGGACAGTTGTTCATATACAACATTATGATTTAAGTTATTTAGGTTAGTTATAAAACCCACACCTAAAACTTCTCCATCCAATTCATTTTTGATAGCACTAACCGCCTTATCTACAGACTCTCCTGAGAAAAAAGCATCATCAATTACGACAGTCTTTAATTTTCTAGGTGGACTACATTCAATTAAATTACCTGTTCCATAACCTTTAGCTTTTCCTCTAGCATAAGCGAAAGGTAATTCTAAATCCAATGCTATTTTAGAACCCCAAGAAATACCAGCCGTTTCTAATCCTACTATTAATTCAGCATCAGGGTATTTATCTTTAATCATTGCTGAAAAATTATTTCCAATAATTTTAGTGGAAACGGGATCTCTATTAATGTAACGGCAGTTACAATAACAAGGAATTATCTTTCCGTCAGGCATTTTAATCCATTCATCTTTTGGTCTGTCGTATTTAACTACATATGAACCTGTTCCTATAATCATTCCAGCAGTCTGCTTAGCAATTTTTTTATCATAAATAACTTTTTCATTAACAGAAATATTTATTTCTTTACTAAATCTAGCTTTTTCTATATTCATAAATTATTTATTTAAAAAATTTTCTAATTCATTAACTGCTATTTTTGAGTCATTGTTCACTATGGTTACATATCTTGACTCTGGTAATCCTCCAATTAGTTTTTGCCATTCGATATTACAAAGAGATTGGTGTTTTACAATTTCTTCTAAAGAATCCATATTGCCTCTGTCCCGAACCCCAGTATCTTTATCTTTTAGTCGACGTCTTAATATTTCGTCGGGGTCACACACCACTTGAATTAATTTTCGACTAATATCCCGGTACCAAGGCGGAACTGGTCGGTCGGTTAAATATATGGGCTTATCTTTATCAATAGTTAAAGCGAACACTAAATGTGAAAGTAAAAAATATTCTGTTTCTGATTCACTAAATGCACCTAATTTTTCCTTATATATAGAATTAGTTGTTTCAATTACTCTTGATTGTGGAGTATTTTCTAGTGCTTTATATGAGGCTTTATCTACTGGTGCTTCCGCTCTAAAATCAGATATGTAACCTAAATGATACATTAACAATCTAGTTTCAGTGGTCGTTTCAACATTACTTCTCTTGCTTTTCAATTCTTTTACTAGACTATCTTTTCCTGAAGCATTTATTCCAAACATTATTTCTAATGACATAATTTGATGGTAGATTACAACATTAATTGATATCTGTCAATTGTTAATTGTCAAATGACATGTTAATATATTGAATTATGAAAAAGAAATTATTTTATTTTGGAGTTATTTGTCTTATTTTAGTTTTAATTTTAATCATATATAAGGTGAAAACGACAAATCATGTGGAAAATAAAAATAATGTTTCTTTAAGGTTAAAGTGGATTAACCAAGCTCAATTTTCTGGGTTTTTCATGGCAAATAGCAAAGGATTTTATAAAGGAAATAATTTGAATGTAAAAATTGAACCAGGTGGTCCAAATATTTCACCTGTTCAAATGGTAGTTTCTGGTGCAAATGATTTTGGAATAGTCGGAGCAGATCAAATAATTTTGGCACGCAGTAAAGGCATCCCTATAGTTGCAATAGGTGTTATTTATAAACAAACACCAGAGGCACTTATCTCGTTAAAAGAAAAAAATATAACTACACCAAAAGATTTAATTGGCAAAAAAATAGCAGTAATTTATGGGAATGATGAAGTTTTATATAACAGTTTTTTATCAAAACAAGGAATAGATAGATCAAAATTAAAAGAAGTAGCCCAGATTCCTGATGTATCTCAACTATTAACAAATCAAGTTGATGTAAAAATGGCATATGAAATGAATGATCCAGTATTATTGAAAATAAAAGGAGAAGAAACTAATGTAATTAGATTTAGAGATTATGGTGTTGATTTTTATGCTGATACTTTATTTACAACAGAAGATATGATTAAAAATCATCCTGATATTGTAAGAAATTTTGTAAGAGCAAGTTTTGAGGGATGGAATTATTCTATAAAAAATATTAATGAAACTATTGATGAAGTATTAAAAGTAAATCCAAATTTAAATAAAGAAGCACAATTAGGTTATTTACAAGCAAGTGTTCCAATTATTACTAAAGATGAAAAACTTGGATTTTCCAATAAAGATATTTGGGAAAATATGCAAAAAGAATTAATCAATCAAAAAGTTATGACTGAGTCTATTGATATTGATGAAGCTTTCACTAATGATTTTTTAGAATAAAAAAATGATAGATATAAAATCTTTATCAAAATCATATAAAGATTTTCTAGTGCTAGATGATATTAATTTAGATATTAAAGATGGTGAATTTGTTTCGATTTTAGGCTCTTTTGGATGCGGTAAAACAACTCTTATGAAAATAATAGGAGGTTTGATTGATGATTATCAAGGTATTGTCAAAGTTAATGGTGTTGATCCTATTGAAATTCTAAAAAAAAGAAAAATTGGTTTTTGTTTCCAAAAAGCAAACTTATTACCTTGGAAAAATGTTATTAAAAATATTTCTTTACCATTAGAATTAAATGGTTATAAAAAAAGTTTAAATAAATCAACAAAACTTTTAAAAATGGTCGAATTAGAGTCGATCGCATTAAAAAATATCTGGGAAATTTCTGGTGGAACTCAGCAATTAGTTTCAATTTTGAGAAGTTTAGCTTTAGATCCAAGTATTCTTTTATTGGATGAGCCATTTTCTTCTATTGATGAAATTAGTAGAGGTAAACTTCATTCTAAACTAATTAGAATGCATCAAAAAACAAAACAAACAATAATAATGATTACCCATTCAGTAGACGAGGCTGTTTTTTTATCTGACAAAATTATTGTGTTAACTAAAAATCCAGCAAAAATAAAAAAAATAATTAAAATAAATTTTCCAAAAAGGAGTGAAACTATAAAAAATAATAAAAATTATATTTCTTATGTAAAAAAAATAAGGACTTTGTTAAGAGGATAAATATGAAATATATCAAAAATTTTTTTAATATTATTATTTTTTTGTTAATTTGGCAGATATTTATATTTATTTTTAAAATTCCAAATTATTTATTTCCAAGTCCAGTTGAAGTTTTTAATTCTTTAATTTCAAATTTTAAAACGATTATATCTAACGGTTCTATTACATTAATGGAGTCATTTTTAGGATTTTTATTAGCTAATTCTATTATTATAATACTTGCTCTCTTTATCTCTTTTATAAAACAACACGAAAGTTCTATTATGTCTATGGCTGTAACACTAAAAACAATACCTATTATTGCAATAACTCCTCTTCTTGTTCTTTGGTTTGGTTCTGGTTTTTACTCTAAAATAATAACTGCTGCTTTGGTTTGTTTTTTTCCATCTTTAGTAAACACA
>JAQVXB010000094.1 GCA_028709405.1 Candidatus Shapirobacteria bacterium | reverse complement strand
AGCCTCTTGGCCGCTTTTTTTACCAACACTAAATGTTGACTAATTTTCCCTCCAAAAAATACTGCTATTTTTATGTTTTTCATAATAAATTAAATAAATCTAAAAGCGAAGTATATTATTTTTAAGCGCACAGCATCCAAGGTGCACTACCGCAGGGGTCGAGCACTGCAAAAATAATATACGAGCTTTTGATATTAACATTTTTATTTTTTAGCCGAAACTAAAAATCCTCCTAGATCCTTTCTACCTAATAAAAATTTAGTTCTCAATCTATCTCTATCCGCCACATTTACCGCCGTCAACACCTTTCTTCCATTAAGCCAAAAAGTAATTCCAATTACTGGTCTATCACTATGTTTTCCTAAACTAGATCTATAATTTCTATAATATAAAATTCTTTCTTTAGTCAACAAACCCAATTTTTCGGCCAAATTTCTATCAATTGAACTCCTAAACGCCCCTGTATCTACCTTTGCTCGAACATCTACCACTCTATGCTTGCCTTGTTTTATAATCGGACTTTTTTGCAATAAAGGCTTAAAACCTTTAGGAATTTTTACTTTAATTATTTCCAATGGTGCCACTGTTTGTTTTTTTTCTTTTTCTTCAACTTTTTCAAAAAAACTTTCTCCAAACAAATATTTAGCCAAAGTAATTGCATGATCTACACTTCTAACAGTTATTCCATCAACTTTCTCCATTCTTAACTTTAAGCCAGCCTTATTACAAATTTGAATTGATAAACCAGGTCTAGCATTTACCTCCAAAACCATTGGACCCTTTTCTTTATCTAAAACTACATCTACCCCCATAAATCCCAAAGTCGGAATTGCTTTTTGGCAATTAATTGCTGTCTCTAAAATTTCCTTCCAAAAAGGAATTTTAATTCCGTTTACCTTTCTTTTTTTCTTTTTTCCAAAATCATAAATTCGATAAATTTCATCTCCTTTTCCCTCAATTCCAAAAGTAGTTATTCCTGTTGCCAAATCAATCCCAAGCCCCATTGCTCCTTGTCGTAAATTTGACTTACCTCCGCTTTTTTCAGTTGGGATTCTAAACATTGCCATCACTGGCACATTATTATAAACAATTACCCTAATATCAGGAGTTCCTGCCCTAGTTAACGACAAAAACATTGGGTGAATTTTAATTCTCTCTTCCACTAAAACTCTATCTGGCACAGCATGCAAACTATATTTACCTGCCAATATTCCTTCACAATGTAATTTTAAATCATAACTTTTTATAATTTGCCCATTCATTTTTTGCCATTCTCCCGCCCATTTTCCTCTTTTTCGAATAATTAAAATTCCCTCTCCACCATAACCTGATTCTGGCTTAATTACAAAATTACCTTCTAAATCTTCCCATCGAAATTTAATCAAATCCTGTTCATTTTTAAACCTAGCTATCAATTTTGGCACCGACACTCCTGCTTTAAAAATAACTTTCTTCGTTTTGAATTTACTATCAGCTATTACTTTACCACTAGCATTATTTTTTCTTAAATAAACCTTATTTCTTTCGTTTTTAGTTAAAAATTGTCGATATTTTCTTAGATTAAACATATTATCTTTTTTTGGAAATTGGAAATTAGAAATTAACCATTAGATTTTTTCTTGTCCCTAATTGCTCCTTTAAATCTCTTTATCTCTGTTAATCTAATTCCTGAATAACTTCCGATTAATAAGTTTGCCACTAAGACTATTAATATAACTAATTCTGGATATTTTAAAACTAAATTTTGAGCTACATTAAAATTCATTATCACTGCCCCAGTTATTGCTACCACCAATGTTCCCACTACCAAACTCTTGGCTTCACTTTTACTCTTTACCAATTGAGTTCGAGTAAATTCCTCTGCCAAAAGAATCATAAATAAAATTGGAAAAATAGAAATTTCACTTATATCAATAAATTTTACGAAACTAGTTAAAAGCATTAACCCAAAAACAGCCACCGAAATAAACATTAGATTAATTGCCCTTGCTGGCCAAAAATGAATTTTTAATTTCTTCAAAATCATATTACCTGTCAAAGAAATCAATAAAATCAAAGCAAAAAGCAATAATCCTCCGAAAAAGCCGGTTGCCAAAAAAACCACCGCGATCATTGTTGGCATAAAAATACCATAACCAACTAAACCTACCACATAATGCAAAAATGATACTAAGGTTGCAATTATTGGCAATAACAACAACAAAACCACCGTATTTGTTGAAACCCCTCTTTCAATTGCCAATCTAATCACCCATCTAAAACTATTTAAACCATTCCATTTTCCTACCTGATAATCAATTTTATTACTTTTAGCTTCAGTAATATTAGCTATTGTCGGCACTGCTGTCGGTATTAAAGTTGCTGTTGGGCTTGCTATTGACGTTGGAGTAATCACAACTGGTTTAGCCTCAATTACTCTAACACTAAAAACTAAATACCAAACACTAAGTACTATCAATAGTGGGGCAACTATTTTTTTCATTTACTTATTTTACTCGATAAATTTTTAACTTTCGACT
>JAQVXB010000093.1 GCA_028709405.1 Candidatus Shapirobacteria bacterium | reverse complement strand
TAATTTAATTGCCCTATCAATAATTTGGGAAATATCATTGATTGATAATTCTTCAAGCACAAAAACTCGACAACGAGAAAGAAGTGGAGAAATGACTTCAAAAGATGGATTTTCAGTAGTGGCCCCGATTAAAGTTAAAAGACCAGACTCAACATAGGGCAATAAGAAATCCTGTTGAGCCTTGTTAAAACGATGGATTTCATCTAGAAAAAGGACATTCTTTTCCATCGGTCTGGCACTGGCAATAATTTTTTTGATGTCGTCTTTACTGGCAGAAACGGCTGATAATTCATGAATAATTGCCTCGGCTTCACCGGCCCAAATTTTGGCTAAAGTAGTCTTACCAACTCCAGGAGGACCCCAAAAAATAGTAGAAAAAATCTGATGATTTTCAATGGCTAATCTTAAAGGTTTTTGCGGACCGACAAGATGACTTTGGCCGACAAAATCGTTTAGGGTTTTAGGACGAAGTAAAGAGGCAAGGGGTTGGGATAGCATTTGGGTTTTATTTGGGTAATAGCCCAGTATAAACTAGAGATGCTTGATGGTCAATTCGGAAATTATAGTGTCAGAATCGAGAGATAAAATAAAATCGATAGCTTTGACAACTTGATATGGTTCCATGGCTTTGGATAAATCGGTGTTGGTACCATCAGTAAATTTAGTTTTCATAACCCCAGGATGAATATCAACTATTTTAATACCATAAGTAGCTAATTCAAGTTGAATTGATTCGGAAAAACCCTTTAAAGCCCATTTTGACGAATGATAAACCGAATTGAAAGCTTTTGGATGAAGACCGGCAGTCGAATTAATATTAATAATTGTCCCCGATTTTTGTTTCTTTAAAAAAGGAACTAAAACTTGGGTGGTATAGATTGGACCAAGGCTGTTTACTTCGTAAACTTTTTTAATTAATTTAGGATTATTTAATTCAATTTCGCCATCGATATAAACTCCGGCACAATTAATAAAACAATCAATTTGATGATATTTTTTTATGACTTTTTTAATACAACTAGAAACTATAGCAGAATCGGAAACATCGCAAATTTCAAAGTCACAGTCAAAATTGTTAGCTACAGTTTCGGTGACTTTTTCATTAAGGTCAAAAATAATTACTTGAGCTTGGCGGGAGAAAAAAGCAGCCAGTTCACGACCAAGACCATTAGCACCACCAGTAATACAAATAATTTTTTTAGGCATTAAATAATTTTAAACTAAAAAAAATAAAATTGGGTTATAATTTATTAATGATATTAAAAAATTTAAGTCCAATCTTATCTTTAGTCTTTGGAATTTTAGTTTTACTAAATCCAAAATTATTATCAACGTTGGTTGGTTTGTATTTAATAATAAGTGGTCTTTTGGCTTTAGGTGTAATTAATTTCTGATGGAAATAATAATTATTTTAGGGTTGGCTTTTGGTTTAAGATTGATAGCTATTAATCAATCTTTATGGCTAGATGAAGCAATTTCGGCTAATGTGGCTAAAATGCCGATTGGAGAAATTGTTAAAAATTTTTCGATACATGATTTTCATCCTCCTGTTTATTACTGGTTTTTAAATATTTGGAATAATATTTTTGGGTCGGAAGTGGTGTCTTTAAGAGTTAGTTCAATATTATTTTCATTAATAACAGTATATTTTGTCTATCTAATTGGTAAAAAAATTAAGAATAAAAAGATAGGAATTTTAGCAGCATTTTTTTTGACGATAAATCCCCTCTTTGTTTTTTACTCTCAAGAATTACGAATGTATTCAATGGCGACGATGTGGCTAACAATAGGTTTTTATTTTTTTATAAAAATTAAAAATAAAAAATACCAGACAAAAGATTTGGTAATTTTTAATTTAATGATGGCTTTGGCATTTGGAACTTTTTATGGATCGATTTTTTTAATTGCTAGTTTTGCTATTTATTTTTTGATTAAAAAAGAATGGAAATTATTTTGGTTGACTAGTATTGGAATTGGAATAGCGATAATAATCTTGTCACCTCTTTTATTAACCCAAATTAAAAATTCGCAAATAATGTTAACGGAAGTAAAAAATTGGATGTTAGTTTTAGGTAAAGTAAATTTTAAAAATTTATTGTTAATCCCCTTGAAATTTAGCATTGGTAAAATTAGTTTTTACCCTAAAATTTGGTATTATTTAGTTGGTGGAGGTTGGAGTTTAATTATTCTAACTTTGCTTTTTTTAAAAAAGAAAAAAGAAAGTAATTGGCTTAAATTATTTTTAATCTTGCCAATAGTTTTGGGCATTTTATTTTCGATAAAATCACCACTACTTCAATACTTTAGATTTTTATATTTATTACCAATTATGGCTTTAGTTTTGGCAATAAATATTGATAAAAAATGGCAAAAAGTATTGGTTGGTGGAGGATTTTTAGTTTTTAGTTTGGTTTATTTATTAAACCCAAATTATTATAGAGAAGATTGGAAGGGATTAACTAAAAGTTTGTCTGAATGTCAAATTTCTAATGACAAATGTCAAATCTATATGATTAGTTCTTTTAGTGACCCGATAAAATTTTATAACCAAAATATTGAGATTTAT
>JAQVXB010000092.1 GCA_028709405.1 Candidatus Shapirobacteria bacterium | reverse complement strand
ATGCCCCGTCGCCCCTAAAGGGACTAGGGGCCAAGCATTGAATTAACAATGCCCCGTCGTCTAATGGTAGGACATCAGCCTTTGGAGCTGAGTACTGTGGTTCGAATCCATGCGGGGCAACAAAAGATAATCAAAAAATATTTTTAGAAAGGTCAGTGTCAAAACTAATTATTTTTAGTAGCTGGGGAAGTGGCGGTGGAAGTAGGTGCGATTGTAGCAGATGGAGTGGCTGGAATTGGGGTTGGTAAAATTAATGATTCTGATTCAAGATTTTTGAGAACATTCCAATCAATACTTTTGTAGGATAGATAGCCGGCATAGAGTAATAATCCAAGTAAAATAAAAACAATTATGTTTCCAATATAATCTGTTTTTTTATTATTTTCTTCCATAATTTATTTTAACCGAGTAATAGTATAAGTGTTAGGGTAGGACAAAAAAATTGCCGGTGATTCTTCAAGAAGATATTTTTGAAAATCTTGATAAATATTTTTTCTTTCTAGTTGGTCAATAACAAATCGACCATCTTCTAAAAGTTTGTCAATTCTGGAATTATCAAACTTAGTTAAATTACTTTTTGTTTGAGTAGAGTGCCAAAAAAGATACTGGTCGGGATCGTGAGGGATACTTCCATAAGTTAAGATAGCATCAAAATTTTCAGTATCGATTTGATTTTCAATAGTAATATTAGTTTTTAATTTTAAAATATTTTCCCAGGAATTTTTAATTTCTTCAGCTACCGGTAGTAGTCTTCTGTCGCCAACTGTTAAATTTATTGATTCAATTTTATTTGGTTCAAAGAGTTCTTTGGCTCGGGTAGCGCTAAAATTATATTCTTTGATGGTTGGATTATAGGCCCATGATTCTGGAGAGATTGGACCAAGACATCTTTCATTTCCGTCTTTAGTTTTGGGCGTAGCATAGGCTAATGCTTGTCTTAATTGTTTATTGTTTATTTTTTGAGTATTAAAAAATATAGCCGAATATTTTTTATCAGTTTCTATTTCTTGATTTATTTTACTCTTACTCCAAGTAGAGAGTTCTTCTGGTAGTGAGGTTATTTTAATTTCATTAACATCTCCTAATTTGTAGGCATTAATTAAGTCATTCTCATTTTGATAAAAACGATAAATAATTCGAGGAATGTTATCTTTAATAGGAACTAAGTATAGAGTTTTTAGATACCCTTCTTGAAGGGTATATTTTTTGATTTTATATGGTCCGAGACCAATAGTGTTTTTTTTGAATAAAGGTTTACTTAAAACTGAAAGAACAGGTGAAAATTCTTTTTCTAAACTGACTTTAATTTTATTTTCTTCTAAAGGGATAGTTTTTATACCCGAGATTAAAGAATAATCGATATCACTACTAATTAATTTTTTGCCATTGTGCCAAAAAATATTATCTTTTAAAGTAAAAATATAATCTTTATTTTCGTTTTCGATGGTCATAGATTCGACTATGGGAGATAATTCATTTCTATCATTTTCAGAATTTATGGTTAGACCATAACTAATCTGATTAACAACTTCTTCAGGAATATTTTTGAGAGTATATAAACCTTCTATACCGATACTTTCTTTTTTAAAAATAGGTAGGTTTATAAAATTAATTATTTCAGTCCTAAAAAAAATAGCACTGAAAGTAATGCCGATTCCGATTAATATAATTAAAATTCTTCTTCTTAAAAAAGAAAAAAAATATTCAATTTTGAAATGAATTTTTGTAAACAAGGTTAGTTATATAAGGGTTTGAATAATTGATGAAATTAAAAAAATGACGATTATAAAGATAGTAAAATCGAACATAATTTTTTCCCAGCCTCTTTTTTCGACAGTAGTAGTAGAAAGAATATTTGATCTTGATTCAGTATCTCCGTTTGATTGAAGAAAGATAAGAGTACTTAACAGGATAGATAAAATAATTTGAATAATGACTAATATATTTTTCATTTTTTAGGTTTGCTTTTACGCAAAATTAGATTATAAATATATAAAATTGTACCAATAGTGAAGGAACTTAATAAATAAGCCCAAAAATTATTGACTTGATAATTATACTGGGATATGAAAATATTGCCTACTTTAAAGTCGGCAAGAAAAAAAACAGCTAAATATAGACCAAGAGTATCGATAACCATTCGAAACAAACCAAGAGTTAAAATATTAATGGGGATGAGAAGAATTTTTATAACTGGCTTTAATAAAAGTTCAAAAATAGTTAAAATTATGGCTACTTTGATGACACTTAATGGCATTTTGTCAAAAGACAAATTTTGCCAAATTTGATTGGCAGTTAGTAGTGAAAAAGTAAAAAGGATAATGTAACGAAGTATTTTTTTCATTTTTTGTGTTTTTTGCTTGTTAATATTATACCGCCAAGCCCTAAAAAAGTAACAACAGAACCAATAAAGATGGTTAAGTTTAGATAATATTTTGGGTTGGAAATTAAAAACTGATTAGAATTGAAGTTTGATGATTCAACTTTGATATTTAGCTTTCGATTTTGGGGATTAAGGGATTTTAAGATAGATGAATTGGGAATATTTATTTCAATTGAAGAGAAA
>JAQVXB010000013.1 GCA_028709405.1 Candidatus Shapirobacteria bacterium | reverse complement strand
CTTCCACCTTTTGGCTCCACTCCTTATTTATCAAATTATCGGTAAATTTATATAATTTAATCCAAGCTACTTTTTTATCATCTTTTTCTTTCCATTCTAATTCAATAGATGGTACTACTATATTTTCTCTTTTTAAAACTACATCATAAGCCTCACTTTTACCCTCTCTAAACATTTTTAATGTTACTTCAGTCCCCATCTTTCCTCTAATTAATTTAACCGCCTCATTTAACGCCATATCATTTGTATCTTTGTCAACCCCATTTTCTTTATCAATTATCTTTAGAATTAAATCACCAGCTTTAACTCCTGCTTTTTCAGCCGGACTTTTTGGTAGAGGCGCCACTACTGCCAAAATATTATCTTTATATCCCAAAGAAATTCCCACTCCACCAAATTCACCTGCTAAATCCTCATTAGCACTCTTATTATCATCTGGAGGTAAAAATACTGTATAAGGATCACCCAAAGCAGCCACCATTCCCTTAATTGCCCCATATTCCATATTCTTGTCAACCAACTTATCTTTTTCCAAAAACAATTCGCTTAATTTATCCTTTACCTGCCACATCAAAGACAAATTTAATTTATCTCCACTTACTATCACTCCAGCAGAATCTCTTCCTATTTTAAAACTAATTAAAGAAACAACCGACAATAAGGCTAAAAATACAAATAAATTTCTTACATACTTAAATTTCATTATCTATTCTAACACTAATATTAATTTATCCATTTTAGAGTTTACTAACATTTTTTTATTCTTTCCCAAATTATCTTTAGTAAATTCTTTCCAAGTCTGCTCGTCTAATTCTAATACCGGTAAATCTATTTCAATTTCTTTATTTTTTTCATTCTCAAGAACTACTATCGCTTTAATTCCAACCACTCTAGCTTTCAACAAAAAGGCTCTTTCTATATTTTTTGTAAAAAGAACATTTCCTTCCATCTGATAATTAAGAAATTTAATATCATCGATGATTTTAATCTCCCCTTCCCCCCAAGCTTTCAAACCATTTAACCCTTTGCCTTTATATTCTTTAGCATCAAATTCCAACACCATTTTCCCCTCTTCAATTTTAGTAACTTTAGCCTCAACCGGAGTAAAAATTTCTTTTTTTATATCCTCTGTCTTTTCAATTTTTAAATTTTTAAATTCATCCAAACCCAAACATAAACCAGTTAGAGGAAAACATAATTTATTTTTTAAAAAACCCAAATTTAAAAATAAATCCCCTTCTTGAACCACCTTATTCCTAAATAAATTATCTAATTCTTCTCTTTTACTATCACTAATATTTCCTAAATTACCACTATAGTCAAAATTTTCCACTTTATGACTATTAAAAACGGCCAATTTATCTCCTACTTTAACCTTATCTCCAACTTCAACAAAAAGTTTAGATTTATTAGGCAATTTAATCACCCAATTAGCTTTATTTCTAATCTTCATAATCTATTATAACCAAAAATCCCTCCAAATTTTTGGAGGGATTAAAAATCACTACTTATTTTATCTTTTATTTAGTAGTAAAAGGCAATAGGGCTAAGTGTCTGGCTTGTTTTATGGCCTTGACTAATTTTCTTTGATGTTTAGAACAAACACCACTAAATTGAGCTCCTAAAATCCTAGATCTAGCTGACAAAAACTCAGCCATTTTTTCATAATCTTTCCAATTAGGAATACTTTGACTTTTACAATAAGAACAACCTTTTTCTCGGCCTCTTCTTTTTGCAGCTAATATATTATCTTTTTTACTTTTCTTAATCATATTTTCTCCTTAAAAAGGCATTTCTTCGCCTTTTTTATCTTCAGTAACAGGAACTTCTCCTAAATCATCAGGAATTACAATATCTTCAATTGGTGCGTTTTCTAAACTTTCAACAGCAGGATTTTCAACTCCACCCAAATCACCAGTCACATTATGATCAATATGATCACCATTACCTTTATTATCAAGAATAATCATGTCATCAATCACTATTTCGGCAATTTGTTTTTTATTATTTTCCTGATCATTAAATTCTCTATATTGAATTCTTCCATCAACATAAACCCTTCTACCCTTTGATAAAAGTTGTGAACAAAGTTCAGCTAACTTATTCCAGGCTACAATTCTATGAAACTGAGCATCTTCTTTTCTTTCACCTTGTTTGGTTACCCAAACTCTGTTGGTTGCCAAACCAAAAGAAGCCACAGCCATACCAGCTGGTGTATATCTTAACTCTGGGTCACGAGTTAAATTACCAATTAACATTACCCTATTGAGACATCTACTTGGCATAGTTTTATTTCCCTTTTAATTTTTAAATTTTTAAAATTAGATAACGAATTATGTTTATCTCTCTATCCAACAAGAGATTAAGATCTTTTATTTTTAAAGGTTCTTTTGATTCAACATCCAAAACCCAAAAATCACCTTTATTATTTTCTTTAATTTCATAAGCTAAATCTTTAAGACCCATATGGTCTTTATTTAAGATTTCCGCTTTATTTTTTTCTAACCAAGAATAAGCCTTATCTAAAACTTTTTCTTTATCTTCGGTTTTGGGATTCAAAACCATTATAATTTGATATTGATATTTATTTCCTTTCATGAACTCATTAGATTAACATATTAAGCGTAATTTGACAATTACTTTGTTCGTTTGATTTTACAACTATTTTCTAAATCTTCAACTAGATAACCCTCATTTTTAATTATTTCTCTCAACCTATCAGATTCCGCCCAATTTTTATTTTTTCTCGCCTCCTGTCTTTTCTCAACTAATTTTACAATTTCTTCTGGAATTTTTTCTTCAATTATTTTTTTATCCAATTTTAATCCCAAAACCTTATCAAAATCTAAAATAGTCGCTTTTTTATCTTCATTTCTAATTTTTTCATCTTTAACCAACTTCCAAACTAAAGCCAGTGCTTCTGGAGTTGATAAATCATTCGACATTAATTCGATAAACTCTTTTCTGTAATTTTTATTAATTTGTCCATCATTTGGCCATTCATTAATCAATCCTCTCAGTTTATTTAAAGCTGTTTGACTAGCATCAAGTGATTCAAAAGAAAATTCAAGACCTTTTCTGTAATTAGATGTTAAGACCAAGTATTTATGAGCCAGCGGATCATATCCCATCTCTACCAATTGTTGAGCTGTATAGCCATTTCCCAAACTTTTACTCATCTTTTCTCCCCCCTTTAACACTAACCAAGCATTATGAATCCAATAATTTGCCGTTTGATGACCAAAAGCTCCAAAACCTTGAGCTATTTCATTAGTATGATGAACCCCTATGTGTTCAATTCCTCCAGTATGAATATCAAATCTTTCGCCTAAATATTTAGTTGACATAGCGGTACATTCCAAATGCCAACCAGGAAAACCTTCACCCCAAGGTGAATTCCATTTCATTATATGATTTGGCTGATTTGTTACCCACAACAAAAAATCCCAAGCATTTTTCTTTCCTTCATCAATCTTAACCCTAGCCCCAGAATCCATTTCTTCCAATTTTAAATTGGCAAATTTAGCATATTCCGGGAATTTATTAGTATCAAAAACCAATCCTGTTTTAGTTTTATAAGTTAAACCATTTTTTTCAATTTTTTTAGCCAAATCTATTTGTTCTTCAATATGCTCAGTTGCCTTACATAAAATATCTGGTTTTTGAATATTAAATAAATCTAAACTTTCTAAAAATTGTTTTTCATATTTTTTGGCAATTTCCCAAGGGCTTACTCCTTCTCTTTTTGCCCCTTTCTCCATTTTATCTTCTCCTTCATCTCCATCAGAAACCAAGTGACCAACATCAGTTAAATTCATCACCCATTTCACTTTATATCCAATATATCTCAAAAAATTAACCAATGTCCCCCACTGAGTATATGCATACATATGACCAATATGTTGATTCCAATATACCGTCGGACCACAAGAATAAATACCAATCTCCCCTTCTTTAATTGGTTTTATCTCTTCTTTCTGTCGAGTAGCTGTATTATAAATTTTCATCTTTTAGTCTATTTTACCCTTAAATTCAGAAGTTTGCGACATTTGACTTTGATCCGGTTGGCTTTTTTTCTTATGACCAAAAGCACTTCCTCTACTTTTCTTTTGTTTTGCCGGATTAGTTGATTCCATCATTAGTTCGGAATTTTCTATCTGTTGCTGTTTTTCTCTGTCTTGTTGTTCTTTCATTTTTTCAAAATATTTTTCTTTTTCCTCCTCTTCTTTCTCTTTTTGATGTCTTATTTGTTCCATCTCATTTTCCACTCCTCGAGTTGACATTTGCGATTTTAATTTATTCATTTCTTCCTGCTTTGCTCCTTCATCTTCAGCTTTTTTCTGTGCTAATTCTTCTTCATTTAATGGTTTAATATCTCCCAAAAGCTCCTTGGCTGTAATTACAGATTCTGCAATTTTCCCCGTTTCTTCTACTAATTTCTCCGCCGTTTCTTCTCCTAATTGTATAAACCCTTTTCCAAAATCTTTTATTATTTGATTCATAATTAATTATATCTCTCTCCTGCCATCCATTGCCCTACTTAATGTCGCCTGATCTGCATATTCTAAATCAGCCCCCATAGGCAAACCACTTCCAATTCGAGAAATTTTAATATTTTTCTTACCTAAATTCTCAATTTTTTTCTTAATATACAGAGCAGTCGCCTCACCTTCCATGGTTGGATTGGTCGCCAAAATAATCTCCATATTATCTTCAATCCGATTTATTAATTCATCAATTTTTAAATCATCAGGACTTACATGTTCTAGTGGATTAACTACACCACCCAAAACATGATAGACACCCTTATAACCGCCAATATTTTCAATAGCCATTACATCAATTGCTCTCTCCACCACACAAATTATTTTTTTATTTCTCTTTTCATCTTCGCAAATTGAACAAATTTCTCCTTCACAAACAGAAAAACATTCCTTGCAAATTTTAACTTCCTTTTTAATTGCCAAAAGAGATTTAGCCATTTCTGCCACATAAGATTCAGGTGTATTTAGTAAATAAAAAACTAATCTACTCGCACTTTTAGGTCCAATTCCTGGTAGCCTTTCAAAGGCTGCAATCAAATTCTTAATACTTTTTGGTAATTCCACCATTTTTGGAAATTAGAAATTGGAAATTAAAATAACCCTTCCAATCCTCCCATATCTTTCATTCTTTTAGCTGCCATTTCTTGAGACTTTTTCATTGCTTTATTAATAGTGTCAACTAAAATTTTATTTTCCATCCCATTTACCGATAAAAATTTTATTTTTTGATCACCAGTCACCATTACTTTAATACCATTTTCCTCAATCTCAAAAGATTCAGATTCAATTGCCTTCTTTAATTTATAAGCTTGAGCTAACATTTTTGCTTTATCAAACATAATTTTTATTTTTAAAAAAATAATCTAAGCCAATTATATATTAGAAATTGAAAATTATAAATTTGGATTTACCCAAAAATCTCTTTCGCTACATCATAAATATCACTACTACTATTATTTTTCTTTTCTACTAACTGATCACTAACATTCTCCATTGGTGTATCATTTTTAATTACTAACGGTCCTTTTTTACTTTTTCCCAAAACACACTCAAAACACAAATTTATACCATAAGTTTTATTCATACAGTCCTCAACTATTTTTCTATTTTTTTCTTCTTCTAACCTATCCTTATGAAACGGATAAAAAACTTCTAAAATTACTTTTTTATTTTTAATCGATATTGGTCTTGTAGCCCTTAAAAAAGCTTCAACCGAATGATTAAAAGGCTTAATAGTCATTAACAAACTACTCCATTTTTTTTCAACCGTCTCCATACGTAAAGAGCAATCTTCCTTCAACATTATTGCCTCTTCAAGTGTTTCTTCTGCTTTTATCTCCTCTTTAACTTCCTCAACTTTAGTAACAGATGTTTTTACAACTTCAGTTTCTTCTTTATTTTTTTGACTAATATCACTTCTTTTCTGACTAATAAATTCCACCACCACCAATTCCATAGGTAGTTGATCTATCTCCATCTCCTTTTCTTGTTTAGAGGCTTTAACTAAAAGATTTATTAAAAATTCTGAATCTTCCAAATCAATACCATTATTATTCTTTTCACCTACTCCATAAAAAGCTAGAATTTTTTTTTGAAAATAATTCATTAATTTACATCTAAAACTAGAAAAATCAATTCCATCATTGGCCATTTTTTCTAACTTTTCTAGAATCAATTTAATCTCACCTTTATTTAGATCCTCATCAAAATCAACCTCACTATAACTACCACTTTTATCTAAATAAAATTTAAAAACCTCATCTGTTTTTAATTTTTTCCCCAACTGTAAATACAATTCATTAAAATTCCTTTGTAAATTTCTAAAACTACCATCACTTTTATCTACAATAAAATCTATCGCTTCCTTGGCAATTTCGATTCCCTCCCCATCAATAATTTTTTTAAGTGAATTAAACAACTCATTTTTTCCACCTTTTCTAAAATCTACTCTAACTAATCTCGATAATACCGTTTCTGGAATTTTCTCTGCATCAGTAGTACATAAAACAAAAATTGTGTGTTTAGGAGGTTCCTCAATTAACTTCAAAAGTGCATTAAATGCATCTTTTGTTAACATATGAACTTCATCAATAATAAAAACTTTCTTATCCAACTTACTCGGCAATAAATAAGCCTTATCTTTTAAACTTCTTATGTCTTCAATTCCCCTATTTGAAGCTCCATCCATCTCAATAATGTCCATGGCTCCGCCTTTTATTATTTCTTTACAATTATCACATTTTCCACAAGGCTCACCTTCCTTTAAATCAGTACAATTAACTGCCCTAGCCAATATCCTAGCCGCCGAAGTCTTACCAGCTCCTTTAGGCCCAGAAAATAAAAATGATTGAGGAATATCTTTTCCACCTAAATACTTCTTTAAACTAGTTGCCACATCAGTTAAATCAAGATCCGAAAACTTAATTGGTCTATATTTTAGATGAAAAACTGACATCAAAAGATTAAACCAAAATAGCTAGTCTTTTACAATATTCGTTAATATATCATTTCAATAAATTTTCCAACCCATGAACCAACCAACTGTATAAAACAGTATCTAATTCCGACTTCTGAAATTTCACTTCGTATTTTAATTTTTGAGTACAAATTACAATGTCTCCTAGTCTAATTTTTCCGTCAACATCCTTTTTCTTTGACATCGGAAAACCTAAAACTTGAGGAATATAACCCATTTTTCGGTAATTTAAATTTAAATCACGAGCAACTTTTTTTCCTACAAATCTAATACTTAATTCCACATCTTTTTCATATCCTTTTTCTTCCAATGCTTTTTTAGCCAATTTCAAAACTAATTCTTCACTCAAACCCCAATTTCTATTATGATTTATTAAAATTAAGTTTTCCATTAGAAATTGGAAATTAGATATTAGAAATTTTTTCCTTAACTATTCTTGAAATCACTCCACCATCAACTGCTCCACCAGTTTTAATCATTACCTCTTTCATAATCAAACCAAAATTATTTCCTTTTTCAGCAATAGCTTGAGTAATAATCTCACTAATTTTTTCTTCACTGATTTCTGCTGGTAAATATTCTTTAACTATAACTATTTCATAATCCAACTGATCTACTAAATCTTGCCTTCCTGCTTTTAAAAACATTTCTTTGGACTCTTCTTTGTTTTTTAATTCTTTTCTTAAAACTCCCATTTCTTCAGCCTCTGTCATACCACCGGGTGGCAACTGCAATTCCTTTTTATCAATTAATGAAATCAAGAATCGCAACACATCCACCCGCTTATTATCACGGTTTTTTAACGCATCAAAACTATCTTTTTTTAATTTATCTCGCATCATGTCTTCTAGAATTTTTTGCTTTTCGGCGGCATTTATCTCGCCAAACAATTATTTTCTTTTTAGCATATCTCTCTTCAGAAGGCTTTACATAAGAAGTTCTTTTTCTAACTTCTTCTGTAATATCCTCTTCTAAACAAAGTCTTCTAAACTTACCAATAATGTCATCTTTTGATTCGCCTTTATTTTTCTTTACTATAATTGGCATTAAAAACTCACACCTCCTTTAATTTTAAAGTCACTTATTCTACCTATCTTTTGGCGTCTTGTAAACACTCTATTCTATCCAAACTGTTAATAACTCCATCCTTATTATAATCACCCTCACAAGAATCAGTTGCTGCCGGAGTAACTATACCTTTAACACAAGAAATATAATCCATACTATTAACTATTCCATCTTTGTTGTAATCAGTAGTTTTATTACAAGTTAATGTCGATGATGAACTCGCAGCTGAAGTTGGTACTAAATCTGGTTGAACAGTCACTATAGGCTCCAAAACCTCTTCTGCCGCCTTACCACCTGTTTTAAAACTATACATCATTCCTCCATTGTCAAATATATTATCAGCATCAACAACTATCTTATAGTAATAAGTTGTATCATTTTTAAGATTTGTCAATAAAATATTATGATTAGTCGCCGGCTCCATATCTTCAGCCATCAAAAGTAAACTAGCCATATTCGTTCCATAAAAGATAGATGCCTTAACCTCTCTATCAGTAGTCCAAGATACAATTGCTGTTTTACCATCTTCTTTTGGAACAGCTATTAAATTTTGTGGTTCATAATCGGCTGTAGCCCCACTAATAAAAGTTTTAGCTACATTAACCGCTAAAACCAACAACACAATCACCAATATCAAAATTGCAAAAATTATAATCGTCTTTAAATTAACTTTACCCTTCATAAAAATTTCAAAAACAAAGCCGAAGCTAAACTAATAGCTCCAAAAACAATCAAACCAACAGTTGAAGCAATTCCTCCAGTCTGTGGTAATTCAGCCGCAGTCCCAGTTATTGTAGCAGTAGCCGCCGTTGTAGTCGTTGTAGTAGTTGTAGTAGCTGCAGTCGGAGTTACAGTACTTGTTCCATCTGCTTCTGTAATTGTATAAGATCCACTGCCATTAGCCGAACAAACAATAATATCTCTAACTGGGTCCGTTTGAGTAATATTAGAATCACCTGGTAAACCATTACAAGTATAGTTAACATCAGCCACCCCAACTGCCTTAGCCTTAAAAGTAATAGTCATTAAATTACCAACAACTATTTCATCTCCAGCTGAAAGCGAAGAATAACAAATTCCTGAAAATTTTCCACTAGCCCAATCAGATTCACTACCAGAAGTACAAGATCCTCCTGCAATATTTTTGTTAAAAGCCATATCAGCAGCTGTTTCTATTTTAGTAATTTCCAATCTAGTTGTATCAAAAGTACCAACCATATCTGCTGCTCCTGCCACCTGACCCGCCGAATCAATCATCATAGTAACAGTAAAGGTGTCTCCAACATGATAATCACCCGTTGCTGGAGAAAAATACAATCTTGGATCAGCCGCAGCCACCACCTTACTAGACAGCAATAAAAAAGCCATCATTATCAATAAATTTAAAGCTGTCTTTTTCATTTTTACTTAGTTACATTAATTTCTAATTTGTTACTCGTAAAGGGCAAAGCCTTAACTGTAGTATTTTCTATAAACATGGTATCAAATTTTTTATCTTCATTACCAGTGGCAATTTCAAATTCATAAACTCCAGCCTGTTTAGCTTTTACATCAAAACTCAATAAAGAAACCATATCGTTAATATTAAAAGTAATACCCTGCTTTGTTTCAATTATATATTTAACTACAATCATTCCATCTTCCTTAATTGCCTTACCTACAATCGGTTCTTGTAACTTCTCATCAAAAATCAAATTCGTCACCTCTAAATTTTTTGCATCATACTTAACCGATATATCAATAGCATCTAAAGTCCTCTTTTCTTTAACTAATGCCTGAAGTTTAACTGTATAATTTTTTCCAACTTTCATTTCAGTTGAATCTGTTACAAAAGTAACCTCAAAAGCATCTTTTGTTTTTACTTCTTGTTTTTCAATACTAGCTGAATTTGTCGATTCTTTAACCTGAACAGTACTTTTTTCCAAACCCGAAACCAACATCACACTTTCAAAAATTATAATTACAGCAATAATCGGTATAAAAATTCTAAATAATGCGTTATTTTTTTCCATTTTTTTTTGTTTAACTTTTAAAATTCCTTTGAAGCATATTGCTCTTCTGAAGATTTCTTGTAAATTTGAAAATCAAGGCTATCAACCACACAATCTCCATTTAGATCTGCTCTTAAAGGAGTTTGTCCACTATCAACTGATTTGCCCCATTGATTTTTAATATGACCAAAATCGCTTCCATTAAGAACTCCATCACCCAAAGTATTATTATTATCTGAACCAATATCTCCATTCAAAATTGGATAATTATAAAAACTTAAGGGATTGCTCAAAGCAGATATTAACAATTGACTTCCATTTTGAGCCGCATAACCACCAGTTTGATTATTCTTACCATAAAGAGTTGCTAACAATTTAAGCTCACCATTATTTAAACTAGTTACATTTACAAAAATTTTATCGCTTGGTAAATAAGTAGTATCCAAAGCAAAATCTTTAATTTCATAAACTTGATAGCCATCACCAGCAATTTTCACAGTTGAAAATTTATCATTAACTTTAGTAGCTGTCACTTGTCTAGTAATACCTCTATCACCTTCAGCCGCATTAAATTTAGCTACATTTACTCTTAAAGTAATAGTGTCACCTAAACATTGAG
>JAQVXB010000091.1 GCA_028709405.1 Candidatus Shapirobacteria bacterium | reverse complement strand
TTGATTATTGGCTTTGCCGAAACCAGCATTAAACTTGTTTTCTATAATTTCTAATTTCCAATTTTTAGTTTCCAATGATTTTTTTAATTTTTTGATTTGAGCAACAGAGTCATCTGGGGAATTATTATCGACAATTATAATTTCAGTCGGAACTAAATTTTTGTCATTAATTTTAGTTAAATCAAAGGTTAAACCTTTATCTTTTAAAATTGACTTTAAACAGTCAATTGTTAGTTGACTGGTATTGTAAGAAATAATAATAATAGAAAGGATAGGATTAATCATTTTCCTTTTGATAAAAATGATTTATAGATATAAAAACTACAAATAAGAGCAAGTTCAGTAAATAAAAAGGCAGTTATTCTTTTGGGAGTGGAAGTAGGAAAAGTGCGGATGGTGATTTTTGATTTATATTCCTTGCCCTTGTGAATTAATTTATTGCCAATTCTTTTTTCGGCTTTGGTAAAAACATCGTTTTCCCATTCAAAACCATTGATATACAGAGATTCTTTGAAAGGTAAAACGAATTCTTCAAAATAATAACTTTTGGTTGGATTATGGATTATGTCGTTGGCTCTTTCGGGCGGATGGTTGATGATTATTCTAAAAGGTCCACTGTAATAGGCTTTATAAAAATTAATTACTTCAGTTCGGGTCATATTGGTGTAATAAGCGGACATTTCTTTTATGTTAAAAGTATCATTTGGATCGTCAGATTTAGTACTGTTGGCTAGATCGGGAATAATTGGGGTTGGACTAATTAAATAAACCAGAACAAAAACATTAAAAAAGCAAAAGAGGACAATTAATGTTTTTTTAATCATATTATTGAAAAAGCATGGCTCGACCAAGTTTATAATTTGGGTTTTTGTTTTTTCGATCACTTATTTTTTGAGCTGGAATTCCGCCCCAAATTTCAAAATCAGGAATATTTTTAGTGACAACAGCACCAGCGGCAACAACTGCACCTTTGCCGATTTTGATGTTGGGTAAAATTATTGATCTGGGGCCAATAAAGACGTAATCACCGATTTCAACTGGCCCAAAAGAATTTTCATAATTGTCGGAGTGGATATTGTGTTCATCATTATAAATTAAGACTTGGCTAGCGATGCCAACATGATTGCCAATGGTGAGTTTGGCACGACCGTCCATAAAACAATGATCGCCAACAATAGTATCGTGGCCAATTTTGATGTTGGCTGGATTAAAAAAATTGGCACCAATATGAATAGTTGAAGTGAAGGGCATATTAATTCCGGAAGCGATATAAAATATCTTTCTAATACTATGAATAGGGATAAATCCAACAAAACGAAGAATCATTAGCCAGAATTCAAGACAAATGGTCTTAATTCGAATAATAACTTTGTGAAAAACTTCTAGAGAATCTAAACTTTTGCCGGTTCGATCTTTCATACTTTAGTTTATCAAATAAAATAGAACGTTAGAACTTTAAATTATTAGGACTTGTTTTCAAATTTTTTAAAGACGGACAGGGCTGATTTAGCAGTGTTGATCCAATTAAAATAGTCAGCTCGGGTTTTGGCTAATTCGGTCATTTTTTTAATTTCAGATGGAGGAGTTTTGTTAAATTTAATTAATTGGTCAATTAAATTTTTTTGGTTATGGGGGTCAAAATAAAAAGCACAGGTTTGGATAACTTCTTGTAATGGGTCGATATTACTGGAAATTATTGGTGTATTTATTTTCATAGCTTCAATGACTGGGATACCAAAACCTTCGTAAAGACTGGGCATAATTAAAGCTGAAGCATTAGAATACAAAGTCCATTTTTGAGCTTCATCAATAAAATCGGTAAAAATTACATTTTTTTCAATGCCCTCTTGTTTGACGGTGGTAAAAATTTCATCAAAGAGCCAGCCTTTTTTACCAGCAATAACTAATTTTGGAACAAACCCTTCTTCTACCCTTCCCTTGACAGGGCAGGGCGTTATTTTTTTGATTTTTAAATACTTTGAAAAAGCCTTAATCAAAAAAGGGATGTTTTTGTTGGGTTTAAGAGTACCAAGATAAAGATAGTAGTTTTTAGTCTTTAGTGAATAGGTAGATAATATTTTTTGTTGAGTGACAGAATCAATTTTTAATGGTTCCCCAACTCCGTTGTAGGCAATGGTTATTTTGTTGGGGTTAATTTTATAAATTCTCTCAAGTTCGGTTTTGGAAAAATTAGAAACGGTAATTATATGAGCAGCTTTTTTGAGTGATTTTTTGGTCCAATTTATTAATTGATAAAGGTCTTTTTTGGTAAATTGGTTTTGAAAACTAAGATAACCGAGATCGTGAATAGTGGGAATGGTGGGACAAGGGGAAATTGAAGGAGAATAATGACTAGGAGAATAAAATAGATTCAGTTTTTCTGATTGGGTAAAAAGATGGAAAGGAAGAGCAATTTTAGTCCAAAGTTTTTGTGGTCCAAAAACTTTATAGCGCCAATTTTTAGTTTCTTTTGGAAGATCACTAAGAGGATTATTTTTTAAATAGATAATATATTGGTTCTTTTTATCCAATAAATATAAATTTTTTAGAAGATTAAAAGCATATTGACCAACTCCGACTCTATTTTTAATATTAGCTTCGTTGCCATCAATAC
>JAQVXB010000012.1 GCA_028709405.1 Candidatus Shapirobacteria bacterium | reverse complement strand
GATCACGCCAGTCGTTATAAGGCTTAAAAACTAGATTTCTTTCCATTATTTTTTTAGGATCAATACCTTCTAATTCATGATAATTAGTTTCAGCTAAAATCATGAGAAAATGATCAGCTTGTTTAACTCGTCCTTTTAAAAAAGTAGCTGGAAAAAATTTCAATTGATCATCGTCAGCCAACTCAAAAAATTCTCGAGACATTTCGTCTGGTAAATACTGAATAATGGCATGGGCTCCAGCTTTAAGAACTGTTTTTTGAAGTGAAATTAGAAGTGGTTTGGCACTTTCTGGGACTTGAAGGAAAACAACTTCTCCTTTTTTAACTCCTTGTCCACTATTTAGGGCAAAATTAACTAAAACTGAAGCATATTTGTCTAATATTTTTTGGGAAGGACAATACATAATTAACCGTTAATTATAGTTAAAACTTCGTCACGCTTTTGAACCATTAGATCTTGATTATCAGCTTCAAGATTAAGACGAAGTAATGGTTCAGTATTTGAGGAACGAATGTTAAAACGCCAGCTTCCCATTTCAAAGGTCATACCATCCATGCGCTCAATTGGAGAGATTACGTTTGGCCCGTAGATATTTTCTATTTTAGATAAAACATTAGGAACATCAGCCACCTTTGAATTTATTTCTCCGGAAATATGATATTTAGTCAACATTTCGTCAATAATAGTCTCGAGAGTTTTTGGGGTAGTTGATAAGAAATCAAGAAGATAAGCAAAAGTTACAAGCCCAGTGTCACATAAAAAGAATTCTTTAAAATAATAATGACCAGAAACTTCACCACCAAAATAGGCATTTTCAGCTTTCATTCTAGCTTTTATATGAGTATGCCCGACCCGATTAGCAAAAGCTTTGCCACCACAAGCAGTTATGGTTTCGGGAACAACTTTTGAAGCACGAATATCATAAACAATACTACAACCTGGATATTTTTTAATGAAATATTCTGATAAAATAGCAGTCATAAAATCACCAGGGATAAAACGACCTTTTTTATCAATGACAAAAAAACGATCACCATCTGGATCGAACATAATACCTAAATCACTGCCTTCTTCTGGTACTCTTTTTTGAATTTCTACCCTATTTTCAGCTAAAAGAGGATCTCCTCCATGGTTGGGGAAATTACCGTCAATATCCCAATACATTTTGACAAATTCAATTTGAGGAAGTTTTTTGGAAACTAATTCTAGAAAATGACCAACCATGCCATTAGCAGTATCGGCATGAATTTTAAAATTTTTAATTTTAGAAATATCAACTAAAGAAAGAACATAATCAACAAATTCCTGTTGAATATTTTGTGATTCGACTGTTCCTGGAATTGATGAATCTGAAGGTAAATCGTCATTTAAAATAAATTCTTTAATTTCTTTAATACCAGCCTCACCAGACAATAATTCTGGAATTTTTTTAACCATTTTAAAACCAGTATATTCTTTGGGATTATGGGAAGCGGTAACTGTGACTCCGGGAAGATCTCGAGTTTGGCAAGCATAATAAAAAGAATCAGTTGAAGCCAAATCAATATCAATAACGTTTACTCCAACTTTAATTAAACCTTCAATTAAAGCTTTCTTCATTGACTCACCAGAAGTACGACCATCACGACCAACAATTACTGTTTTAGGAAAGTTTAAATATTTAGCAAAAGCACGACCTATTTTTTGGGCTAATTCTTCATTGGCTTGAGTTGGATAAACAGCACGAATATCATAAGATTTAAAAATGGAAGTATCTAGATTAATCATAAATAGTTGATAATTAATAATTAATTGGGTACGTAAAGGATAACACATAAAACCCAGCCCCTAACCCCTCCCTTGACAAGGAGGGGGATGATAAAATTGAGCATGGATCAAATTAAATATGATGATTTTTCTAAGGTTGAATTTAAAGTTGGAGAAATTAAAGAAGCAGTTGAAGTTGAAGGGTCGGAAAAATTATTAAGATTACAAGTAGATTTTGGCGAAGAAAAATTAAGAAATGTTTTTTCGGGAATTAAAAAATGGTATTCTCCTACTGATTTAATTGGTAAAAAGACCATATTTGTAACCAATATAGAAGTTAAAAAAGTAATGGGAGAACTATCGGAGGCAATGATTTTTGCCGCCGAAAATAATGATGAAATTTCGATTTTATTACTAGATAAAGATTTATCTGTTGGAAGTAAAGTTTTTTAATATGAAAATAGTTGAGGAGTTAAAAAAAATAATTATTGATGTTGGTAAAAAATTAGATTTACAAATAAGTGAATCAGAGATAAAAATTGAACATCCAGCTGATGTTAATTTTGGCGATTATTCGACAAATATTGCCATGGTTTTAGCTAAGTTAGAGAAAAAAAATCCAAGAGAATTAGCAGAATTAATTAAAAATCAAATTTCTGATTTCCAATTTCCGATTATTGAAAAAGTTGAGGTGGCAGGAGCGGGATTTATTAATTTTTATTTAAAAGCAGAATATTTAATTGAAGAAGCGGAAATAATAAATTATGAAATTGAATTTAGAAATAAGCTAAATGAAAATAATGTTGGTAAAACGATGGTAATAGATTACTCGGCACCAAATATTGCTAAGCCTTTTGGAATTGGACATTTAAGATCGACCAATATTGGTCAGGCTATCTACAATATATATAAAATTTTGGGTTGGAATTGTATTGGTGATAATCATATTGGTGATTGGGGAACTCAGTATGGAAAATTAGTGGCAGCAATTAAAAAATGGAACGAGAAAGATTTGAATGAATTAACTATTGAGGACCTAGAAAGACTTTATGTTAAGTTTCACAAAGAAGCTGAAACGGATGAAAAGTTAATAGAAGAAGGTAGAAATTGGTTTGCAAAATTGGAAAATGGAGATGTTGAAGCCAGAAAAATTTGGCAAAAATGTATTGACATTTCTTTGATTGAATTTAATAAGGTTTACCAATTATTGGGAGTAAAAATTGATTTTGTTCACGGTGAATCTTTTTATGAAGATAAATTGGAAAATGTAACTAAAGAAATTATAAATAAAGGAATTACTAAAAAAAGCGAAGGGGCAATAATTGTGGAATTTGACAATATGCCGGTAGCAATGTTGAAAAAATCAAATGGGACAACAACATATTTTACTCGTGATATGGCAACAATTAAATATCGCTTAGAAAATTGGAAAGCAAATTTGATAATTTATGAAGTTGGGGTTGATCAAGAATTACACTTTAGGCAAGTGTTTGAAACAGCAAAGATGATGGGGTGGATACCAAATCAAGGGATGGTTCATATTGCTCATGGTTTAATTCGATGGAAGACGGGAAAATTTTCAACTAGAAAAGGTGATACTATTCACCTTTCCGAGGTAATTGATAAAGCTATGGAAAAAGCCAAAGAAATTGCTGATAAAACTACAGTTGACAAGAAATTAACGAATACTGAAAAAGAAGAAATGATTAAGGCAGTGGGAATTGGAGCAATTAAATTTAATGATTTAAGTAGTGATCCTAAAAAAGATGTCATTTTTGACTGGGATAAAATAATGAGTTTAGAAGGGGATTCGGGGCCATATTTGCAGTATACCTATGCCAGATGTAAAAGTGTTTTAAATAAAACTCAAATTAAAGAACAAAAAAATATTAATAAAATTATCGGAAATATAAATGATGATGAAATGGCCTTAATTAGGGAGTTTTATAAATTTGAAGAAAAAATTATTGAATCAGCTGACAGATACTCCCCTGCTGTTGTGGCAGAATTTTTATTATCGGTGGCTAGAAAATATAATGAATTTTATGCTAAAAATAGAATTATCGACCAAAAAGAAGAAACTTTTAGAATATTTTTAACCAGAACTACAGCCAGCATAATTGAAATAGGACTAGACTTGTTAGGAATTGAAACAGTGGAAAAAATGTAAATGAATAAAGAATTAGAAATAGTCAGAGATTATTTAAATAAAATTAGACAAGAAAACTCTCCTGATTTAGATTTGATAGAAAGTCGCAGAAAAAATATGCGTTTAAAAAATTTTGATAGAGAAGAGCAAGTAAGAAAAATTGAATCTGAAAATATAGAAAAATTTAATGAATTAGGAATTATTGATTTATTTAGAGGGATAGCGGAAGAAAAATTAGTGATTCAAGATGATAGTTTGAAAAGACTTTCAGGAATAACAAAAGCAGAATTCAAAATGGGAAGACATTTTAAAAAAATTAGTTTACTTTTTGATAATTATAGAGGAAATCAGCTTAGCCCTTTTGAGCTTGGTAATAGAATAACGATTTCTCTACCGTTTAATAACGGTATAAATATCCATGGATTCAGTTTTGGAGAAAAAATCTTTAGGGAAAGGCTTAGTTTTGAAAATAAAAATTTACCTCAAATAAAAGAAGAAATAGCATTAAATGTGGCTAGATTTATTGGTGGTCTTCAAGCCTATTCAAAAAATGACGAAAAAAGAGAAAATCTAAATGATCTTTAAAGTTAATTGAAAATCTTTTTGTAGATTTCGGAATAATGAGAAACAGGGATAAATTTGATGGCTTTTTTGACTTCTCTAGGAATATTAACTAAGGTTTTTTCGTTCTCTTTAGGAATAAAAATAGTTTTTAAACCAGCCCGATGAGCAGCAATAGATTTTTCTTTAAGACCGCCAATTTCTAAAATATTACCTCTTAAGGTTATCTCCCCAGTCATACCAATGTCACGAGGGACAGCAACTCGTTTGAGGGCAGAAATAAGAGCAGTTGTTATAGCACCGCCAGCTGATGGACCATCTTTTGGAGTGGCTCCCTCTGGAACGTGGATATGAATATCAATTTTATGAAAATCTTGTTTGATACCAAATTTTTTGGCTTGTGAACGAATATAAGAAAGGGCCGCCTGACACGATTCTTTCATGACTGAGCCAAGTTTACCGGTTAAAATTAAATGGCCCTTACCAGGCATAATATTAACTTCAATAAACAAAATATCACCACCGACAGAGGTCCAAGCTAAACCAGTAGATAAACCAACTTCATCTTTTTTACCTTTTAGGGTGGAAGTATATTTGGCTGGGCCAAGAAACTTTTTAATTATAGACTGATTATTTAAATCAACTTGATCAATATGATTAACAATAATTTTTTTGGCAACTTTACGAAATAAACTGGCAAAAACTCTTTCTAGACCACGAACACCAGCTTCTCTAGTGTATTTATCAATAATATATTTAATGGTTTCATCATTAATTTCAGTGATATTGTCTTCTTTTAAACCATTGGCTTTTAATTCTTTTTTAATCAAATAATTTTTAGCAATGTGAAATTTTTCCTCTTGAGTATAGCCAGAAAAGTTAATAATTTCGAGACGATCACGAAGAGCTATGGGGATAGTAGAAAGGTCATTACCGGTTAGGATGAAAAAAACTTTTGATAAATCTAGAGGGAAATCAAGGTAATGGTCGGAAAATTCTCGATTTTGTTCTGGGTCGAGAGTTTCTAAAAGAGCAGCTGATGGATCGCCACGATAATCAGCTCCAATTTTATCGATTTCATCTAACATAAAAATAGGATTCATAGACTTGGCATCTTTAAGACCTTTAACGATACGACCAGGCATGGCACCGACATAAGTACGTCTATGACCTCTGATTTCAGCCTCATCACGAATACCACCAAGAGAGGCTCTGACGAAACTTTTACCCATAGCTTTAGCGATAGATTTACCAAGAGAAGTTTTACCAACACCAGGAGGACCAATAAAACAAAGAATATTAGCGGTTGGACAAAAATCATCGTTTTTATTTTTATTTTTGTTTCTTAAATTTAAAACAGCTAAATATTCTAAAATTCTTTCTTTAACATCTTTAATACCATAATGATCTTGATCAAGAATTTTAGCCGCTTTGGTTAAACTAACATTAGATTTACTATAACTACCCCAAGGGAGTTCTATTACAGTTTCGAGATAGGTTCGAATGTAACTCGATTCTGGAGCCATTGACCCCATTTCGATTAAACGATCTAATTCTTTAATAAGTTTTTTTCTGATATCTTTGGGAATATTTTTATTTTTAATTTTTTTTTCTAGATCAGAAAATTCCCCACCAGAAGACTGCCCTAGTCTTTTTAATTCTTTTTCGATTTGACGTTTTCTTTCTTCTAAAACATTCCTTTTAACTCCGGTATTAAATTTTTCTTGAGTTTTTTCTTCAATTGACCTTTCCAGCTCAGCTATTTTCATCTCCTGAATTAAATATTCAGTAGCGGCTTTAAGTCTTTGACTGACAATAAGTGTTTCTAATAAACCCTGTTTATCTGATATTTTGGCATCTATAGAAAAAGAAACTTGGTCGGCTAAATCGCTACTAGAAACACCGCTACTAAGTTGCATCATAGCAGGAAGATCAAATTGACGACCTAAAGCAAAAGCTTTTTTTAATTGGCTTAAAAGTGTTTCAGCAGATTGTTGGATCTCAGCTACTGGTTCGGGAACAATCGGTAAATCCACGTATTCAACCATAAAAAATGGATCTGATTGAACTAAATTTAAAATATTGACTCGAGAAATTCCCTTAACAATGGCGTGAAGACTACCATCAGTTTGAAGAATATGTTCAATTTTAGCTAAAACACCGACATTGTAAAGATCTTTATATTCTGGTTTTTCAACCCGAGAATTTTGCTGAGTAGTAATAATGACTAATTTATTAGTGTTGTCATAGGCATGAAGTAAGGAATTCATCGATTCTTTACGACCAAAAAAAAGTGAAGTTTCAACTGAAGGAAACAAGATAATATTTCTTAAAGGGATGAGCGGTAATACTTTCCTTAATGGTTGAAGTGATTTATTTTGATTAATAATCTCTGGCATAATTAGCAGTCTAACACTTAGGTTGCTAAGTGTCAATTAGTTTTATTGTCTTTTTATTTTACCTAGAGAATTATTTTTAGCAATGAGTCATTTTGTTCAAAAAACTGGTAGAATATGACGAATGAAAAATATGTCTGAAAATAAAATTAAATTTGGCCGAGTGGTTATATTAGGGCGACCAAATACGGGAAAATCTACTTTGCTTAATGCCATAATGAGTCAAAAAGTGGCAATAACTTCACCAATGGCTCAAACTACCAGAAAAAATACGAGAGTAGTTTTTGAAAATGAAAAAGGGAAAATTATTTTTTCTGACACTCCAGGGATTATTAATAAGGTGTCTGATTTGATAGGCAAAAGAGTTAATACTGAAGCTCCAAAAGAGGTTGGTAGAGCTGATGTAATTTTGTGTCTTTTGGATATTTCGAGACCAAAAAATGAAGAAGAAAATAAGGTAATTGGATTGGTTAGAAAATCAGTAGCTAAAAAGATTTTGGTTTACAATAAGATTGACGAAGCAATTGGAAGTAAAGATCATTTAGCCGAATATAATTATTTAGAAGAAGAATTTGATGCAGTGATAGCGGTGAGTGCTATTAAAGAAAAAAATATTAAAGGACTAATTAATCTTATTTTTGAAAATTTGCCAAATAAGGATATTAAATCAACGGAAGAAGACGCTGAAATTATGCAAGTTAAAGGAAAGCCAGTAATTGGGTTAAATTCTAAAGAATATATAGCTGAAATTATTAGAGAAAAAGCTTATTTGTTTTTAAGAAAAGAAGTCCCCTATTCGGTTAATGTAGAAGTGGATAGTGTGATTGATAAAAAAAATTTAATTTTAATAAAAGCTAGAATTTTAACTACAGCCGATAGATATAAAAAAATGATTATCGGTAGAGACGGTAAAAAAATAAAAGAAATTGGCTATAATGCCAGAAAAGAGTTAGAACTAATGTCAAGTCGAAAAATATTTTTGGAGCTATTAGTAGAAATAGACAAACATTGGGCAGAAAGAGATATTGAGAGATAAATCTCAATTTCCAATTTCTAATTTCCAAAATTTATTTTATATTTTTAGCAATTAGATCGTTGAGTTTTTTAATACTATTAGGGTCAATAATTGAAGTGCAAATTTTAGCTTTAATTGATTTTTGGAGTTTAATAATTTCTTTAGGATCGGTGGTATCTGATTTAGTAAGAACAATTATTTCTGGCTTTTTGGCTAAATTAGAACTATAACTTTCTAATTCTTGACGAACTGTTTGATAATCTCTTAATGGGTCAATTGAGTCAGCAGCAACACAATGAATTAAAAGACTAGTTCGTTCGATATGTTTTAAAAATTTAACCCCTAAACCACGACCTTCGGCTGCACCTTCAATAAGTCCTGGAATATCGGCAATAATAAGACCACCTTTGGTGACACCTAGGTTTGGTTCGAGAGTAGTAAAAGCATAGTTAGCGACACGAGCATTGGCTGGAGTAAGTTCATTTAAAAGAGAAGTTTTGCCGGCATTTGGCAAACCAATTAAACCGATCTGAGCGATAAGTTTTAATTGTAAAAATAAACTCTTAACGGGACATTTATAACCCAATTCTCTTTCTTGTGGTGTTTGATTGGTTGAAGATTTAAAACAAAAATTACCACGACCACCACTGCCACCTTTGGCCATTAATACTTTTTGACCAATCTCGGTTAATTCAACCGAAGTGCCATTGTCATAAGTAACAAGAGTGCCAACTGGAACTTGAATTATTAAATCATCACCATTTTTGCCAGTGCAATTGTTTTTACCACCTTTCTCTCCCCTCTCGGCGGCATAAATTTTGGTATGACGAAATTGATTTAATTTACTAATATCAGAAACTGCTTCAAAATAAACTGAACCACCGTCGCCACCAATACCACCGTCTGGACCACCTTTGGGACGAAAAGCATCATTATAGAAACTGACAGTACCGTCGCCACCGTCGCCACCTTTAATTTTTATTCTAACTTCATCTATAAGCATGGAAGTATTATACCTTAAAATTACTTGGTAGCTAATTGGCCACAGGCAGCATTTATATCTTGACCAAAGGAACGACGGAGAGAATATTCAACACCAAATTTATTTAAATAATCGATAAAGATTTTTTGTTGATCTTTTGAAGCTGGGAGCATATCACCGCCAATAGGATTAAGAGGAATTAAATTTAAAAAGAAAAGACGGTTGGAACTAATAAAATCGGCCAATAATTTGGCATCATTTTGTGATGTATTGATATCCATTAGAGCATATTCAAAAAATAATTGACGGTTAGTTTTGCCAACATAATAATTACAGGCGTTTTTAAGTTGAGATAAAGGGTATTGTTTAGCTATGGGCATTATTGACTCTCTAATTTTTTGATCGGCCGAATGAAGAGAAACAGCTAAATTAATTTGAGTATCTAAATTAGCAAAGTCTTTGATCTTATCGACAACACCAGCAGTAGAAATACTAATTTTTCTAGCACCAATATTTAATCCATCTTTAGAATTTATGATACTGATGGCTTCAATCACATTTTCCCAATTTAAGAATGGTTCACCCATGCCCATAAAAACAACCCGACCAATGTATTTAGGATAAATTTTTTGATTCCAATAGAGAATTTGGTCAACAATTTCTTGGGAAGTTAGGTTTCTTTTTAAACCCATTTTGCCGGTGGCACAAAAACTACAATTTAAAGGACAACCTACTTGGCTGGAAACACAGGCGGTTAACCAATCTTCATAATTCATAAAAACTGATTCAATTTTTTGACCATCAGAAAGTTCCAACAAAGCTTTTTTAGTTGAATCGTCACCAATAATAGTTTTTTCAACAACTGAAAGCAGAGGAAGAGCTTTTGATAGTTTTTGGCGAAGATCAAGTGACAAATCGGTCATTTGATCGAAATTTAGAAAACGTCCTGAATAATAATTCTTAATTATTTGACGATATCTAAAAGCAGGCAGTTTTAGTGAATCTAAAGTTTTTCTAAGAAGAGGTAAATCCATTGATTATGCCTTATTTATGGCATTAATATAATCTTCTTTTTGCCTAAAGCCAATAAAAGTGTCAATTATTTCACCTTTATTAAATAAGATTACATTAGGAATAGATGAAATATTATATTCAATTGATAATTCTGGGTTTTCATCAACATTTACTTTAGCGACCTTAACCGATTTTGATAATTCATTGTTAATTTCTTCCATAATTGGAGTCAACATTTGACAAGGACCACACCATGGAGCCCAAAAATCGACAAGAACTTTACCGTCAAAATCTAAAACTTCTGATTTAAAATTTTCTTTGTTTAAATTGATCATAGCTTTTATTATACCTTATTTAGTTTTGACTAACTTAGCAGTGTAAATAATCTGACGAAGAACTCCATCGGCACCTTCAATTTGATTAGTACCAGAAAGAATTACAAATTGAGCCAAATAGTCAGACATAGCTGTTTTTAATTCTTTAAGTTGAATTTGGACATCTTTAATTTTTTCAACTAATTGAGCGGCTTCTGGTCTAATCATAACTTTTTGTTTGGCAATAGTTTTAAGTTTAGCTTGTTTTTTAGCGGCCTCGGCTAACTCTTGATATTCAACATCACTGTCAAGAATAGAATCCAACATTGATTTCTGTTCTTGATATTCCTTTTGAAGAACATCAAATCTAGCAGTGGAAGAGTTGATTAGAGATTCAATGTTTAAAAGATTAACGGCTTGGTTTGGGTTTTGATTTTCGTTTGGCATACCGTTTAACTTTATCAAGTTAAAAAGTCGGCTTCAAGTTGTAAAAGATCTTCAATTGAATTTAAGTGAACTATCTTTGATCTTAACTGCTTAGCATTGGGCAAACCAGAAGCATAGAATAAAAAATTCTTTCGAAGGGGGTCAAAACGACGCTGAGGAAAAATGTCTTTAAAAAGTTGAGCATGAAGAAGCATGGCAGAAAATCTTTCCTTTGGAGTGGCGGTG
>JAQVXB010000090.1 GCA_028709405.1 Candidatus Shapirobacteria bacterium | reverse complement strand
TAAACTTAGCTGGCGGATAAACAGTTGATTTTTGATATTCCGATTTTACAAACTTAACCAATTCCTCAAAATATTTTTCATCAAACTCCTTTTGTAAAACTTTCTTCCAACTTTCCTCAATCTTTACATCCATAACCCAATTTTACACCAACAAATAATAAATATTTTATATATTTAAAAAAAATAATTTAAATTTATACATATCAGATACACATTTAACCTAACTTTACATACTTATTGACTTAATGAACGATTATGATATATTTTGATATATGACAAAAGAATTTGAAAATATTCAAAAAACAGTTGTTTCAAAAAGAATAGAATTGGACACAATTACAAGAATTAGTCAGCAAAATAAAGAAATAGAAGAGAGAAATAAAAAAGAACAAGAAAGAGCTAATTCTGAAAAAAGAGCCATAGAAAATAGAAAAATTTTTGAAGAAGCTGGAGTAGTTAAACTATTTGAAGAAATTAGAGATAGTGGTTTAGTAAAATGTAATGATAAACCTATTTATGGAAAAGAATCTATTTATAAGAAAAAACTTTTTGGTGGAAAAGAACAAGTTGGCACAAAAATTGTAAAATTAGCTGATTATATCCCAGCTAAGATTAATTGGGGTGAAGAATGTGGAAGTATTTCTTTGTTGTTTAACGAAAGAAAAAACTCTAAAATTGATAGTTGTGAACCAGATTCATATAATTATGATTGTTGTTATTTAGAAATACTTAGTAATAAAAAAATTGGGATTAGTAAATCTATTCAAGATCCAAATGATAGTGGATATATATTAGGAGGTGGCGGAGGTAAAAGTGGTGAAGGTAAAATGATTTACAAAACAATAAATATTGAAACAGAAATTACAAATATACCAAAATTTATAGCTGATAAATTAATTGAGCCAGATAATTCAGATAAACCTAGACATTACAAAAAAATAGCAGTTGATAGTAGTGGTACTTGGCCTTATTTTTTATAAATGTGACTCCAGTGGGAGTCGAACCCACGATTGCCTGGATGAAAACCAGGAGTCCTAACCACTAGACGATGGAGCCATTTAATAGCAAAGGTATTTTACCAAAACATATCGGCTTTTTCACTAAATTAAATACTTTCCCCTTTTTCAAAGGAAGATGTCCCCGCCGATGCGGGGACAAAGGGGTTTTGATAAACTACAACTATGATCTATATTTTTCATGGTGACAATCAGCTTGAAAGCCGCAAATCTTTTGCTGATTTTTTAGATCAAAACAATAATGTTGATATTCTACGCCTAGATTCAAAAAATATCGATATTGATCGAGTTAATTTATTTCTTCAAGAATCTTCTCTTTTTGACACCAAAAAAATCTTAGCTATTAGTAATCTGTTTACCACCAACAAATCCATCCTTGACCAAATTAACAAGTTGATAAATCAAAGCCAACAAGTCGATGTTGTTATTTGGCAAGACAAAACAATTACCCCAACTCAAGTAAAAATTTTCAAAAATGCTCAAATTAAAAACTTTCCTCTTGATAACAAATTATTTTCCTGTCTCAATTCTATTAAGCCAAAAAACCTGGCTAAAGTTATTCCTCTCTATCATCAAGTTTTAGACTTAGGCCTTTACGATCTTTTCCTTTACTTTTTGAAAAATAACTTCCGCAAACAATTAACTTCTTACCCTAAATTTGATCAAAACATTACCAAAAGATTTTATTTGCAATTAATTGAATTGGATTTTAAAAATAAAAGTGGGGAGCTGTCTATCCCAAAAGAACTAGCTCTTGAACGCATTCTGACCAATCTAACCAAATAATTAAAATGTTAAAATCTTTTAATATGAATTTTAATCAAGACGAATTATCTTATCTCAAAAAAATTATCAAACCTTGGGGAGAAGAAGTTATTTATACCCCAGAGAATCTAAATTATACCTTCAAACAAATAAAAATAAATGATGACTGTCGTTTATCTCTTCAATCTCATACCCAAAAAGTTGAAACCTTTGTTTTAATCGAAGGAGAAGCCGATTTAATTATTGGAACAGATATAGATCATCTAGAAACCATCCATATGGAAATTAAAAAAGGTTACAACATTCCAATTGGAGTTATCCATCGCATGGTCGGTGTTAAAAATGCTGTTATTTTAGAAGCTTCAACTCCAGAAACAGGAACCACTGTCAGATATCAAGACGATTATAAACGACCAGACGAGACCGAAGAAGTCAGAAAACAAGACAATCGTGGTTGGCAAAATTAAAATCCTATAATAATAAAATAATCAATTGATTTGTTTTGTTATACTTTGTTATAATTTGTTTCATTCTTTTGAAACAAAATTTACCCTTAAAAACCGCTAATTTTAAAAAAGATACTTTATTAGCAGTCGAAACATAAGACTGCTAAATACATACTTAATATACATATAATCCTATAATATAAAGGTTGCCCTTTCATTTTTTTTATAAATCTGTATTATTTTATATATGAAGAATCAAAATATATTGTGGTTTAAAGAAATTCATTTTGAAGATACAAATTTAACCGGTGGCAAAGGTGCAAACTTAGGAGAAATGTACAATCTTGGTATTCCTGTTCCAAATGGTTTCGTTGTCACCTCTAGCGCTTATTTTC
>JAQVXB010000089.1 GCA_028709405.1 Candidatus Shapirobacteria bacterium | reverse complement strand
GGGTAAGTGGTTATGGTGGAACTTTGATTTTAAAATGTAGAGAAAATTACTATATTTATGGTCATTTAAGTGTAGATAGTATAGTTAAAAAAACAAAAATATTGAAAGGAGAACAAATTGCATTATTAGGTAAAGGAAATTCGATAGAAACTGATTATGAAAGAAAACATTTACATTTTAGTATCAATAAAAAATCGGCTGATTTGAGGGGTTATGTGCAAAACAAGGACGAATTAAACAATTGGGATGACCCATTGGAATCTAATATTTACAGAGAATAGATTTATGATTTTTTTTCTTTGGTTTTCCAATTTATTTCAAAAGAAATAGAATATTTATTGGGAATTTTCCAATAAGAAAATCTTAAAAAAAACAATTGAAATTTATTTGGGGCAATTTTTCCTAAACCGAATCTATTTAGAGTTAATTCTATGTCGATGGTCATTTTGTGATTATATCAATATTTTTAGGGCTACTAGGGTGTTAAAAAATGAAACAAATTAAAAAATTTAGAATTAATTTAAATTATATCTCCAAAAAATTGCTGTAATATTAGTTCCTCCGTCAACTAATTTAATAGCTTTTTTAAGTTCGTATTGACTGATCATTTCATTGAAGGGTTCTCTGTCGGGAATATATCCAGTATAAAAATTTTGAAGAACAGGAAGTGAAGAAGAATCGCCAAGTTGGCCCAGAGCCCAAATGGCAGAATTACGAGAAGAAAAACTACGGTTCTCATCCTTTAAAAGAGAACTTAGAGCTTGAGTACAGGTACCACCATAATCAAGCTTGGCTTGGCGACACTTTGATTTGACATCGTAACCAATCCACGTAGAGGTGACTACAAAAAATAATAAAAAAAGACTTAGACCAAGAGAAAAAAGATATATAAAAGGTTTTTTAATTTTAGAAAAAAACTTCATTTTATGGTTGATAAATAAATAATTTTTCGATAGTTGTTTTAAAAATTTTTGATAATTTAAAAGCCAAATTAATTGAGGGCAAATATTTATTATTTTCGATAGCAATAATAGTTTGGCGACTGACTCCGACTTTGATAGCTAAATCTTGTTGGGTTAAATTGTTTTGAGTTCTAAAAAGTTTAACTTTATTTTTCATGATTTTTGCCGATTTGATTTAACAAAACAAAATAAGTAATAGAGTAAACGGCTATTAGAAATAAAACCAAATAAATAAAAATACTACCTAATGATTCAAGGTATTCAAATTCGCCTTTGGAAAAAACTGATAGTTGGCTTAATGAAGGGAAAAAGAATAAAAAAGCACTGATAGCTAAAGTAGGGATAAAAAGGCTAAAGGTAAAATCAGTGGCTTTTTGACGAAGACTAACTTCTCTTTCGTCATAAATTTTTTTATTTTTTGAATGAAAAAGGGCAAGATACAGAATACCAGTAAGTAAAGAAAGAGCTGTTAATAAAAATATTTTTAAAATGAGGGAAATTAAAATGGATAAGACAATAAAGAGAGAAATATTAAAATTTATTTTGTTATGATTTTTTAAGTTCATAATTAAATTGTAATGTCTACTTTACATTTTGTCAAGTTTGTTTGTCTTTTTAAATTTGAGACATAAATCTTGACAATAATTAGCAGTCGATCTATAATATTGCTAATGAGGCAAAAGATTAAATCCTTGAACCTCGGATTGAGGTTTTTATATATTGAAATTAATTTTTTGCCTAGTTTAAATTATTAATTTAATTTAAAAGGTGGTGAAAATTGTGATCAATAATTTAATACCAAAAAAATTTTTAACTTTCCCTAATCTTTCTTTTTCTGATGTGTTAGATGACGATTGGTTATCAATTCCATCAGAAAAAAGTGGTCTTTCTGTTTATGAAGACGATAAAAAAGTCTACGTTGAAACTGCTCTTCCTGGAATAGATCCAAACGATATTGAAATAACTTATCAAGATAAATATCTTTGGATTAGAGGTGAAACAAAAAAAGAGGAAGAAGATAAAAAAAAGAAATATTACAGTAAAGCAACAAATTCATTTTCTTATCGAGTGGCGGTTCCTGGTGAGGTAGATATGGAAAGTGAACCAGAGGCTACTTGCAAAAATGGAATAATGACTGTTTCTTTTAATAAAGCGGAAAAAGCCCAACCCAAAAAGATCAATATTAAAATTAGTAAATAAAGATTTTAAGGGAATGGTTGTTTAAAAAATCCCCAATTTTGGGGATTTTTTTATTGGCTTGAATTCTTAAAAAATTTTCTAATTAAAATCATATGATTAAAAAGTAAGGACTAATGACCCACTGCCAGAAACACCCATGGCAGAACCGGTGCCATTAATGGAAACATTTTTTGTTTGTTGAGAGACAGTACCAGAAAAATTGGCCGAGGCAGGGATAGGAACAAGAAAAGGATCACAACTGCCAACAGCTTTACCAGTAATAGTCCCATGATCTTGACCGTCATAATTTCCAGAAATACTACCACTACAATCTCCAGAAAACTCACCGGAAATAACACCACCTTCAAGATTAAAATTTAATACAACATTAACGTTATATTTGCTTTTACTAAAAGTTCCGCGGGCAGTAACTGGGGTTATTACTTGATTTGGTTCTGGAGTTGGGGTTGGATAAATATTTTGTTTTTCTTGGTAATCAATGTAGGCAAAATCAGCA
>JAQVXB010000088.1 GCA_028709405.1 Candidatus Shapirobacteria bacterium | reverse complement strand
AGATTTTTCAACAAAAAATATGGTCGTTTTACTGGTACAGTTCATGAAGTTTGGCAAAGTCCAAAAGAAATAGAACTAAAAAAAATTCACATTCACCATTATCCACATCAATCACTAAAAGGTTTTATTAAAAAGTTAAACTTTTATTCTGATCTCCGTGCCCAAGAACTATTTGACCAAAATCAAAAAAGTAATTTATTCCAAATAATTTTTTATCCCTTAGCCAAGTTTATTCAAAATTATTTTTTTAAACTAGGTTTTTTAGACGCCACCCCTGGAATAATCATGGCTCTTGGTATGAGTTTTCATTCTTTTTTGGTTCGATCTAAACTATGGCACTTGTCACATCAATAATTTATTTATCCACAATTGTTGTCTTTTTCTTCGGTCAATTACTACGAATTGAAATAAATAATATTTCATTTCCCATAATAGATATCTTTATTGCCCTAATATTTTGTTTAAACATTTTTCAAAAAATTAAAAACAAGGATTTTAAGGTAAAAAATAAATATTTACTTTATTTTTTAATTTTTGCTTGGTTAAATTTCATTTTCAATTATTTTAGATATTCTTTTAATCCAGAAAAGCCAATTTTATATTTATTTCGTCTAACTTTTCTACTCTCATTTTTAATTTTTCCACCAACAATAGAAGAAAAAATTAAAAAAATATTTAATCTCGCTATATTCAGTAATATTATTTTTGGCTTAATTCAATATTTCCTCTGGCCCAATTTTACTTATTTCAATTCCTTAAATTGGGATCCACATCTTTATCGGCTTGTTAGTACTTTTTTTGATCCAACTTTTACCGCCTTAATTTATTTATTTTTAATTATCACTGTCTTTTTGGATAAAAAATTTCCCTTAAGAAAGATTATTTTAATTGTCTCTTACTTAGCTCTTGCTTTAACTTACAGCCGCTCATCTTATTTATCTTTTTTAGTGGCATTTACTTTTATTGCCTATCAAAAGAAAAGTTTAAAAATCTTTTTATTAAGTTTCCTTTTAATTTTTTCTACCATTCTATTATTACCTAGGTTTGAGGGTGAGGGGACTAAACTCGAAAGAACTTCTTCAATTTCTGCTAAGATTGAAAATTACAAAGAGGCTTTTTCTGTTTTTCTAAAAGCTCCAGTTATCGGCCATGGTTATAACAATATTTCCTCCATCCGACAAATTAAAGATCAAGACTCACACTCTAATTCAAGCTTTGACGGATCATTAATAACCATTCTAACAACCAATGGTCTAATTGGTCTAACTATTTTCATCTTAGGGCTTAAAAACACATTTATTAGGGGTAATATAAAAACTAAAACTATAATCATCGCCCTTCTTTTTCATTCTCTTTTTGCCAACTCTCTTCTCTATCCTTGGATTTTACTTTATTTTATTTTTATTTAAATATCATAAGTAATTGTTACCTTTTTCCTAGTCTCATTTAATGCCGAATCTTTTACTATTATCTCCACTTCATTTTTACCTGCATTAAGCTGTATTTTAATTTTAAAATTACCTTCATTGTCTACAGTTGCTAGCCTATTATTTACTAAAACACTTACCCCTTTTTCACTTTTTCCTATTACATCAAAATCAGGTGAATCAACTACTATGGAATCTTCACCTGGGCTACTAATAAATATTTCCGGTGACTTATTGTCAAACACAACTAAAATCTCCTTTGAAACTTCACTACTTCCACTTTCTTCTTTAATAGCTACCGCCGAAAAATTGTTATCTCCATCACTCAATTCCACATTTTCAAAAGAAAAATCACCTTCATCACTTACATCAACACTTCCAATCGATTCATCATTCTTTAATAGTTCCACTGTTGATCCACTCTCCGCAAAACCATCAATTTTGATTTTACTACTACTTGTTGCTTCAAAAGGAACCACCAATCTTGGTGCCAAAGGTGGCAACACATTTTCTTCATTAACTTCTTTATTACTCTTAGAATTCCCCAAAAAAATAGAAAAATTAATCAAAAAAGGTAACCCAAAAATAATAATCAGGCCAAAAATTAAAACTGTTAAAAACCCCAAAAAAATAGTTTTTTTAGTTATTTGTTCTTCTTTTTTTCTCTCTAACCTTGATCTTTTAAAATCAGCCATATGCTATTTAAGTATAACAATATTTATTTTATTTTTAATTTTTCTTAATTATTACTATTTACTAATTTAAATGAGCCGAAGGGGAGAGTCGAACTCCCGACCCCAGCTTTACGAAAGCTATGCTCTACCAACTGAGCTACTTCGGCATCAGAGCGGCTAGAGGGAATCGAACTCTCGACCTATCCTTGGGAAGGACATGTTTTACCACTAAACTATAGCCGCAATGGACTATTTTATCACGCCTACAGCTTTGGAATAATCAAAACCATTCCAATTTCCAACAAGTCAGGACTATTAAATTTAACTTTATTTTCTTGATAAATATTTACCCATTTATAACCATCACCATAAGCTCTAACTGCAATTTCCCACAAATTATCACCCTTAACAACTTTGTATTCCCCTTGATCTATTTTGTTATCTGTTTCAGCCGTAGAAGCAGTAATAGTTGCTTCAACTACTGGCATTTTTAATTTTTGACCAACCGAAATAACTGAAGCATTTTTCAAATTATTTTCTTTAGCAATTTTAGTCCAAGC
>JAQVXB010000087.1 GCA_028709405.1 Candidatus Shapirobacteria bacterium | reverse complement strand
GAAACCCAAAGAAGATAAGGAATATTTAAATAAACAACCCATTTGACATGGGGAAAAATGGAAATCATAAACCAGATTAAAGTGATTAAAACTAAAATAATATCAATCATGGCTAAAAGATTATTTTTTAAGCCAAATTGAAGTGGAGTAAAAGCGAAATTGAAAATAAGATTTAGAATAAAAGGCAATAAAACCAAAAAAGTAATTTTGCCTTTGGAAAAAAGATAAAAAACATAGCCAAAAGAGATGGCAATTAAAGTATAAAGAAAAGTCCAGGCCGGACCAAAAAGCCAACTTGGTGGAGCCCAAGATGGTTTAATTAAGCTTTGATACCAATTATAAGTAGGGTTCATAACTAATTATATACTGTTTAAACTTATTGACGATAGATGGATTAGTAATATACTTCCATTAAATTATGAAAGAGAAGGAAAATAATAAAAGTTTATCGGGACGAAAATTTTTGGTCGATACTTTACCTAAAATACTTTATAAAGTAAATATTTCGAAAATAAACCAAGAAAAAATAAATGAGATAAGGAATACTTTGGATGAAAACCAGAATTTAAATTTTATTATATATCTTAATCATGTTACTTATTTCGATCCATTATATGCAGGTCATATTATTAATAAATTTGATCCTGAAGGAAAAAGGCATATTGTAGCTCCTATTTCTTTTTCTCATACTCAATCAAAAACTAAAGACAGCACTTTAAAAATGATGATGGGGTTAGCTGAAGTTTGCAAATTAGAAACAGTAAGGATTATTCAAGCTTATCAAGTAAATAATCCAAAATATGGATATACCCAAGAACAGGCAAATATTACTTATAAAAAATTTTTTAATCGAAGCAAAGAACTTAAGAATGAAAATATTCCAACTGGAATGATTATTTTTCCGGAAGGAACCAGAAGCCAAAATGGAGAATTAGGAGAAGCAGAAAAAGGTATTACTTTACTGGCAAAAATATTAGAACCGGTGTTACTTATTCCAGTTGGTATTTGTTTTGATAATGAATATAAACGTAGCGGATTGAATTTAGGTAAAAGTTTAAATTTAGAAATTGGAGAAACTTATTTATACGAAAAAGGAAAAGATAAAAAAGATATTGATTTTTATATGAATAAATTAGCTGAAACTTTGCCAGAAAAAATGAGAGGTAAATGGGCTCAAATGCCAGAGATTAGAAAATAATAAATTACGAATTTAATTCTCTTTAGTCTAACTTAAGGAAAAATTGTTATTTATTTAATATTCGGTTATAATTGGAAACATCCCATGATTAAAATGGATAAAGAAATCATTTTGGAAAGTCGAAAAGGTTACTCTTTTGAAGAAGAAGGTGTTTTTAATCCAGCTTGTATAGAAAAAGACGGAATAGTTCATATGTTTTACAGAGCAGTCGGTAAAGAAAATTATTCTACCGTTGGTTATTGTCAACTTAAAAATAATAAGGTTATATACAGAAGCGATAAACCAATAATGGTGCCTGAATATAATTATGAAAAGCAAGGAATTGAAGACCCAAGAATTACCTATCTTGATGGTAAATATTATATATTTTACACCGCTTTTGACGGTAAGAATGCTTTGGTCGCTTATGCCACTAGTAATGATCTAAAAACTTTTGTCAAAAAGGGATTAATTACTCCCCAAATTAGTTATGATGAAGCAGAAGATATTTTTAGAGAATCAGGATTAATAGACAGATATACTTTTTTTGAAAAATTATTTAGATTAAAGAAAGGAGATAATATCTATCTTTGGGAAAAGGATGCTATGCTTTTTCCAAAAAAAATTGATGGTCGATATGCAATAATTCACAGGATTTTACCAGGGATTCAAATTTTTTATTTTGATGATTTTGACCAATTAACACAAGATTATTGGAGAAATTATTTAAAAAATTTAAATGGTTATATAATTTTGGACCCAAAATATGATTTTGAAAATGCTTATATTGGTGGTGGTTCAGTACCAATCGAAGTGCCAGAAGGTTGGTTGATGATCTATCATTCGGTTGAGGAAAATATAAAAGAAGAAAAAATTTATAGAGCTGGAGTTGCCCTTTTAGATAAAGAAAATCCACAAAAAGTAATTGGCAGATTGCCTTATCCCCTATTTTCACCAGAAAAGAGTTGGGAAAAGCATGGAGTGGTAAACAACGTAGTTTTTCCAACGGCAACTATTATTAGAGGAGAGATGCTTGATATCTATTATGGGGCAGCTGATAAAAAAATAGCGGTTAAATCGGTTAATATTAAAGATTTAATAAAAAGGTTGAAAAAAGATGGTAAAAAACATAATTAAGCAAAAAAGAAAAAATATTAAAGTTATTTATATATCGACATATATTCCACAAAGGTGTGGAATTGCTACTTTTACAAAAGACGTAACTAGTGCAATAAATTTATTAAATCCATCTGCCTTAGCAGAAATTATGGCCGTGGTTAAAGATGGTGAAAATCTAGAATTTCCTTGGGAGGTTAAATATAAATTATTTCAATGTGATTTAAACTCATATATTCAAGCGGCAAATTATATTAATAATTCGGAATGTGATTTGGTTTTGGTCGAACATGAATTTGGTATTTTTGGTGGTAAATGTGGTGATTATTTGATTCCATTTTTAGAGATGATTAAAAAACCAAGAATAATGA
>JAQVXB010000086.1 GCA_028709405.1 Candidatus Shapirobacteria bacterium | reverse complement strand
ATAGTGGGAAACAGTTAAAATTTTATCAACATTTAAGAGACGATGTTTTTGAATAAGCCAGTTAATTTCACCTTTAATACCGACGGGAAAATGGGTTTTAAATTGGCGAGGAATTAGGTCATGGACAGTGACAACGGTAGGAATTTTGGTTTTTTTTGGGAGAGTTAATTTGAATGGGTCGAAATAGGGGTAATGAATTAAATCATAATTCCCAATTTCTAATTTCCAATCTTTAACTAAATTAATTTCAAAATCTTTATATAAGGAGTTGGTTTTTATTTCGGCTTGAAGGGCGGAAACTAAATTAGAAGTATAATAACCGACACCGCGAACGGCGTTTCCATCTTGAGTTGGGGAAATATCAATAGCTATTTTTATTTTTTTACTTGTCATTTTTTATCCCAATCCTTTGATAGATTAATATTTCGATTGGTTTTGGACAATTCCCAATATTTAGTATAAGCAATAGGAAATCTTAGAGCTGAAAAATAGGAGAAAACAAAACCAGGAAAGGCGTCGACATAACCTCTATGTCTAAAAAAACTTATAAAAAACCACCAGGAAGGTTTTATGAGATAAAAGTTTATAAAGTTTATAAAGTTTAAAGGTGTTTTTTTGTCTTGAAGTTCTTGAGCAAGAAGGGTGGTGTAACGATTGTGACGGAGAAGATATTTAGAAAAAGAAGTGTCAGCATAGTGTTCTAAATCATTTTTAAGCCAACCAATTTCTCCATCTATTTTGGCTTGTTCATGGACATCAACACAAGGAAGTCGACCTTTACCATTTTTGTAAAATCTAATAGTAGGATCGGGGTATTGACCACCTTTTTTGAGAAAAGTCCCTAAAAAATAATTTTTCCTCGGGATCCAAAAAGCATTTTGGTTGATATCGTTAAGGTCTTTTTTAAGATAGGAAATGATTTCATTCTTTAATTCAACGGTGACAATTTCATCAGCATCGAGCTGAAGAATCCAATCACTAGTACAAGCATCGATGGCAATATTTTTATTAAGATGAAACATTGGTTTGTTACTGGTTTTGATTATTTTGACTTTCTTGAATTTGGAGGCAATTTCGATGGTTTTATCTTGAGAATCGCCGTCAGCAATTACAATTTCATCTACCCAATCAACAATAGCTTCTAAACATTTTTTGATGTTATTTTCTTCATTGTAAGTGGCAATAGCAATAGAAATTGTTTTTAATTCATTTTTCATATCTTTGAGTAGATTTTAAACCCTGGTTGACCATTTGGGAAATTAATAATTTTTTGAGGTTCAATTGGAACAAATTCATCACTGGTGACAACTAATGAATTAGTAGGAAGATTATCCCAGTCAATTTTTTGAAAATTATATTTATCGTAATTTAAAACAGTGGAAAAACCAAAATTGTCGGGTGGGGTTAATTTTATTTGGGATTGAATTTGGTGAGGCGGATATTTTGAATAAAATAAAAATAAAATATAAGGTTGATCGTATTTATTGGTTATATAAATTTGATTATATTGGTTTTTTTGACTTTCTAAATAGGGTACTAATTGATCAAAGGCATATTGCCAAGCATAGGGATATCTTTTTGAATAATGATTAAAGTAAGAATCTAGATAATAAGCGGCAAAATAGGCATAAATTGTTATGAATAATATAGATATAAAATTTATAAATTTTGATTTATGAATAAGAGAAAACAAATAATAAATGCCACTGGAGATGATGATTGATAAGGGAATAACCATAGACAATGCCCTTAATGCTGATGGGGCTTGAAAAGTTAATGATGAAGCAATTGGTGAGATAAATAAAAAGGCAAAAATAAAAAATTTCATACGAGGGCTGTAAATAGTAGATTTAAGAAGAAAAATGATACCTAGAAGCAATAATGGAATTTCAATCAGATGAATTTGACCGACATCGGGAGATTTTGATCGGGGAACTTCATCACCGTTGATAGCTAAAAAATTAAAATCAAAGTGAGAGGTATATTTTTGACCCCAAGAAATAAAATAAAGAATTCTTTTGTTGTGAATTATTCGATTAATTAATTTGTTAGGATCTTGGTGTTGATTTCTGAGTTCATTGGCTCGCCAGATTGGCCCTTGGTCGGCAGTAAGACCAACACCACCAAAACGTTGAGTTCCACCATTGTTTAAAAAAGAAAAGAGAACAGGAATGGCTAATAGAATACCAAAAATGATCGGGGGTAATATTTGAGGAATTTTTTTGATTAGATTTTTGGAGTAAAGAATAATTAAAGTAAGAGCTAGTAGAGGAGCAATGAGGCGGGCCGAATGATAAATGTATAATGAAAATATAAAGCTTAAGGTAAAAAGTGAAAAGTTTATTATAAATTTTTCTTTGATTGATTTGAAGAAAAAATAGGTACCAATTAGAATAAAAGAGATAGCGGCAGAAGACTCCCAGGCGCCACGACTAAAATGGATATGCCAAGGGGATAGGGTTAGTACACTGGATGATAAGAGCGCTAGTACGCTGGATTTTGAAAGAAGAAAAATTAATTTATATAAAAAGAGAATGGTCAAAAGGGAAAGAATTAAATTTGGTAAACGAACAGCTAGAGGGTTGAGACCTAAAATTTTTACAAAAGGAATAGCTAAATAAACATATCCACCTGGTTTGAAATCGCCAAAAGATTTGAAATGGAGGGGCCA
>JAQVXB010000085.1 GCA_028709405.1 Candidatus Shapirobacteria bacterium | reverse complement strand
TGCCCCTTACACCACCGTCAAAATCGGCGGTCCAGCCGATTTTTTTATTCACACCAAAAATTCATCAGAATTTATTGAAGCTATAAAATACGGTCAAAAAAACAATTTACCTATCACTGTTCTCGGTAACGGCTCTAATGTTTTAATTTCTGACTCTGGTATTCGTGGTCTTGTTATCAAAAATGACTCCAACGAGATTAAGATTTTACCGGACAATAAAGTTAAAGTTTCCTCAGGAACCCAATTATCTTATCTAATTAATTTCACTCTTGATCACAACTTACTAGGTTTAGAAGAATTTGCTTATATCCCCTCCACTGTTGGTGGCGCCATTGCTGGCGACATCCATGGCGACAATAAATGTCTATTTTCTCAATTTGTCGATTCAATTGAAAAATACCAAGATTTTATAATTTCAGCTGTTCTAAAACTCAATTCTGGTAATTCAAATCTTGCTAAACAAAAAGTTCAAGACATTATTCAAAAAAAAGTCGCTTTTCAATCTATGAATTCTCTTGGTTCTGTTTTTAAAAACACTCCCGGCCAAGACCCTTCAGGCATGATTATTGATAAAAACTTAAATCTTAAAGGTTATTCTATTGGCCAAGCTCAAATCAGCCCCAAACATGGTAATTTTATTCTCAATAATGGTGGTGCTACCGCCGCCGACTATTTGGCTCTCATTAATCTAATTCAATCTAAAGTTCAAGAAACCCTCGGTTTCCAATTTGAACTTGAAATTAAATTACTTGGAAAATTTTAGACATGAAAAAGGCGACCGTATTGTTTGCATTGTGATGCATACAGATACCGGTCGCCCATTCAAATTGTTCATAGTAGCATACTTTGTAGAAATAATTCCACAGTTTCCACTTTAGAAGTCTTCTTGTCTTCATTGAGAAGCTGTTCAAGAGTATAAACCCCAACTTCCCGATCAAGCCATTGATCTTTGAATCTTTCGCCATCGACAATCATTCCGTTTACACTAACAAACGTTTCAAAGACAAAGAGGATTTCAATTCCGCCAGTTTCCGGTTCGTAAGCCAAAAGAGCATTACCTTGGTATTCACCATCAAGATAAATTTCAAAATTGCCCTCTACTTCAAGCGAATAAATCTCCACTTTAAAATCGACAGTTTTCATTCCATGAGAAAATGCATATTCTTTAACCCATTCTTCAGCCAAAAGCTGACCTTTGTAAGTCCAGAATCCGCATTCCCGATCGGCAATGATTACTTCTTCACCCAACTCACTAAGAGCTGAGTCTAAAAGTGACTGCTTTCCTTCCCAGATTCCTGCTGGAGTACTTAGTTTACCTGCTGCGATTGGATGTCCAGCATCGAAACGATTAAGGATCACTCCTAAACCGTTTTCTATTGGAACCAATACTACGACTGATATACCTGCTCTTAAAAGCTTCCCATCTTCAATCCATTCGCCTTCTTTTCCTGCCATTTTGGCAAAGCTTTCAGACCAAATAGAATCTGGAGTTCCAGTTTTTTTCTTCCGTTCTGCAACCGCAACTTCTTCTGAAGCTGTAGTCAAGTACAAGTTTCTTCTTTTCAACACTACCGATGAAAATACTTTCATATCAAAATCCTTCTTTCTTTTCTGTAACTCATTATTGAGCCCAAGCTAGCAACTAAAGCTAATTACCACTTTAGGCCCAATAATTTCTGAACAATTTGTTAAAGTTCTGTTGTTTACCATCCAAACATCGTTTCTGACGTTTTTAATGTAAACAAAGGCATTATATCAAAAAAACCGGCAAAAATCAATATTATAGGATTAAAAGGGGTATTAGAGTGGAAGTGTTTGTTTTTGTTCGATCTTACGATCAATCAATTACATACACTTCCACCCCCGGTAGGAGTTAAGATAATTTCTCAATCAATTGTCTAGCCAGTTGGCTTATTTTCGTTGATGAATTAAGATCGGCAATTGCCTTCTTATAATCAAAGCCGTTTGGTAGAGAAACTTCATCAGACCACCAAGCATCCAAAACCTCATGTTTTCCATCTTTCCTACCATAAAAAAGGATAGGATAATAAGATAAAGATGAATTCAACAAGACAGACCAATCTGAATATTCAGAACTTAGACTCAGTCTGTCTTCGATATATAAATATCGACCTTCGACATGGTAAGAGCATCCTTTCTTCAGTTTACCTTCAAAAACCTTTACAATATCATCCATAGTATTGTTGTCATTGCATACTAATCCATAGGCTATTTCATTTCCATAGGGTATCAACACCCAAGAACCAGATTTAGTTCTTATCGACAAACATCTTTTCTCGAACAAATACCCGTTAGGTACAGATTCAATATTTGGCACTTTTGCTTTTACAGCCTGGACACTACCACGGTCTTCATTATATTTCCATATAGCCGTAAAACCCTTACCTCCTCCCAAACCTAATTGGACATCAGAATTCTTTTCTCTTTTAACTTTTTTCATTATCAAAACTCCTCCGTTTTTAATGTGCAGCTTTCCGCTCACATTCTGCTATGCTTTCGCGTGCTTCTGTTCTTTATTATTACCGCTATTAGTAACAATAGTTGAATTATAGCTCCTCAAAAAAAATAAGTCAAGATTATAGGATAAAATAATCAGAATAATTTACACTATCTGGTTAAAACTTTCCAGATAAATTTCGGCAAAACCAATTGCCTTCTAAATCTTTTAGGTTCTTTTATAAGTGAATATAACCATT
>JAQVXB010000084.1 GCA_028709405.1 Candidatus Shapirobacteria bacterium | reverse complement strand
TAATCTATACCGCCGAAGATGAAGGTTTAGAAATTGAAAAAGGTGTTAGTGGTACTGTCGATCTTAATCAAGAAAATATCGAAAGAGATCTATTATTAGGAACCTCTAGTTGTACTAATGGTTGTAAATATAAATACGACGAAGGTATTACTGGTGGAGTTTTAACCCTAACTTTAACCACTGACAATAAAGAGTATTTTACCTACGAAACACCTTTTGTTATAAAAACTTCAGCCGAAATTAATAAAGAAAAAAGTCTTAAATTAAATCAAGAAAATTTTGAAATAAAAGCAACTGTCACTTCAAAAAATGATTTCTTTATTGCCATTAAAAACATAAAAGATTTTTATTCCGTTTTCTCTAGTGGTAATGGCATAGGTAAAATTACTTCTATTGAACCAAGTACTGTCACCAAAGAAAACCTTAACTCTTTAGTTGGTGATTATTTAATCCAACCCTAAATGGAATTTCACCATCCAGTTTTATCGACAGAAAGTATTGACCTTCTTAACATCCAAAAAGACAAAATTTATATTGATGGCACCCTCGGTCATGGAGGTCATAGTTTAAAAATATTAGAAAAAGGGGCCATTGTCTATGGCATAGACCAAGATCCAGACAATCTAAAAATTGCCACCAAAAGAATATCTGAATCCAACTTTGCTAATCGTTTTTTTCCCATTAACAATAATTTCAACCAATTAAAAAATATCGTCAATTCTCACATTAAACAAAAAATAGATGGTTTAATTATTGATCTTGGTCTAAGTCAAAATCAACAAACAGGACAAGGTCGAGGTTTTTCTTTTAATGATCAGTTGTCCTTAGATATGAGGCTAGATCCCAAAACTCAAGAATTAACCGCTGAAAATATTATAAATACTTACGACTACGATCAACTTTATGAAATATTTAGTAAATATGCCCAAGAGCAATATAGTAAACCAATAATTTTAAAAATTATCAGAGAACGTCAAAAATCACCCATTAAAACCGCTTCTAAATTAGCCGACATCATCAGAGATTATTATAAAGAACACCATCTTCGATCAAAAATCGATCCCAGTACAAAAATTTTCTTAAGCCTCAGAATTGTCGTAAATAATGAATTTAATAATTTAAAAAATGTTTTAAAGCAAAGTTTGGAAGTATCCAAAAAAAGGGCTAATATTTGTATTATTACTTTTCATTCTGGTGAAGATAGAATTGTTAAACAATTTATCAAAGATTATTCCAACCAAAAAATTATTACTGAAAACAGTAAACCTATAAAAGCCAGCTACCAAGAAATAAAAAATAATCCACTATCTCGCTCTGCCACTCTAAGATCGTATAGAATAGTATAAGATGTTGAATAAACCCTTCTTTCTAATTATCTTTTTATTAATCATCAGTCAGATTTTCTTTTCCTTCTATTATTCCAGTGAAATTATTAGTCAAAATAATATGATTAATCAAAATCAAATTATACTTCAGTCTTTAAAAATCGAAAATCAAGAATTAGAAAAACAATTTACTTCTCTTACCTCTCTAAATCATATCCAAAGTTTAATTGAAGACAAAAATTATATAAATTTAAAAGATAATTTTATTCTTCAACCTTAAAGTGTTAAAACAAAGATCAAAAATACTATCAATAGCCTTAACCTTTTGTTTTGTTTTAGTTTCTTCTCGATTATTTTATTGGCAAATAATAAAAGGTCCGGAATTAAAGGAAAAAGCTCAAAGCCAAGCCTATAAATTAGAAAAAATAAATCCCGAAAGAGGTAAAATCTATTCATCAGATAACTTTCCTCTTGTTTTAAATGAAACCATTTATCAACTCTCCATCTACAAACCAAATCTAAAAGACGATCTAGATTTAATTTTAAATAAAATAGACCAGGTTTCACCAGATTTTAAAATAAAAGAAAATATCTTAATTGAAAAGTTAAAAAACAATCCTAATCAAAAATGGGTAACTTTCAATTCTGCTTTTAACCAAAACCAAAAACAACAACTAGAACTACCAGGGATTGAATTCCAAAAAATTGAAAAAAGATATTACCCGGAAAATTCCATGGCTACTGATATTCTTGGAATTATAGGCAAAGATTACCAAGGATCACAAATCGGTTACGGCGGTTTAGAAGCTTTTTATCAAAAACAATTAAGAGGTAAAACTGGATTTATTTATGCTCCCCAAGACGCTACCGGCAAAACTATTTTAAATAAAAAAACTTGGAGTTCTGAACCTGTAAATGGTCGAAATATTTTTACTAACATCAATCGCAGTGCCCAATTCTATGTTGAAAAACTTCTTCAAGAGGGAATCGACAAATTTTCCGCCGACTCAGGATCAATTACTATAATGGAACCAAAAACCGGTGCTATTTTAGCCATGGCCTCTCTTACTAGTACCAGTTCAGCTTCCATTAGTTCAATCAGAAATCCGGCCATTTCTGACCTTTTTGAACCAGGATCAATCTTTAAACCCATCATTGTTTCCATGGCTCTTGATAGTAAATCCATAACTACCGATTATGTTTGTACTCAATGTAATCAACCAAATGTCATTGGTAAATACAGTATTAGTAATTGGAACGACGAATTTCACGCCAACTCCAGTCTCCAAGACATAATCAAAAACTCAGATAATATCGGCATGAGTCATATTATTAGTCAACTCGGATTAAATAATTTTTTAAAATATTATCAAAAGTTAGGACTTAGCCAAAAAACAGGCATCGATCTCCAAG
>JAQVXB010000011.1 GCA_028709405.1 Candidatus Shapirobacteria bacterium | reverse complement strand
CTTTCCAATCTTTTCGCTAATTTAATTACTGTCCCAAGGGCCCAAAGAGTTCCAACTTTAAAAGACGTTATGCACGATCTTCATATTGAACAACCATCTCTTGGTTTATTGAATTATCCAGTTCTTCAAGCTGCCGATATCTTAATGGTCAAAGCCAATTTAGTTCCAGTTGGCCGTGATCAAGAAAGTCATGTCGAAATTACCCGCGAAATTGCCCGTGATTTTAATAAAAATTATGGTGAAATTTTCCCTATCCCCAAGGCTCTAATTGGTGAAGGTGGTACTTTGGTTGGTACTGATGGTCAAGCCAAAATGAGCAAATCCATTGGTAATTGTATTTATCTCTCCGACAACACTGAAACTGTTAATAAAAAGGTTAAAGGCATGTATACTGATCCAACCCGTCTTAAGCCTACTGACCCCGGTCATGTCGAAGGTAATCCAGTTTTTATTTATCATGATACCTTCAACGACAACAAAGCTGAAGTTGAAGATTTAAAAGCTCGTTATATTAAAGGCCAAGTTGGTGATGTTGAAGTTAAAGAAAAATTAAGTTTAGCCTTAAATCGATTTTTAGATCCAATTAGAGCCAAAAGAGCCGAATTTGAGGGTAAAAATGAATTATTGGACTCTATTATTACTGAAGGCTCCAAAAAAGCCGCTGCCGAAGCACAAGAAACCTTAGATCAGGTTTTAGTCGCCATGGGAATTAGATAATAATTATCATTTTTCTGGTATAATTCCCCATAGATTTAGCAGGGTAGCTCAGCTGGTTAGAGCGTAGCATTCATAACGCTAAGGTCGCGGGTTCGAGCCCCGCTCCTGCTACCTATTTTTGTATGGGTATGTAGCTCAGTTGGTTAGAGCACCGATCTTATAAGTCGGGGGTCCATGGTTCGAATCCATGCATACCCACTTTTCTTTTTAAGAACAAATTTTATTCCCCTTTCTTCAAAGGGGAATGCGGCGAAGCCGAAGGGGATTTTAAAAAACAAAAAAGCCGTCTAATTAAAGACGACCCCTTTGTTTGTTGCGGGGCTAGGAGTTGAACCTAGCCTGCGAGATTATGAGCCTCACGTGCAGCCGTACACTACCCCGCATGTTTTTGTCCTAAAGTTTAGCACAAGTCTTTTATTGAGTAAACAGCCTAATCCATTGTCTTATTTTAGGTACCTCTTCTACTTCATTTATCTTAGGAAATAAATTAATATCTTCTTCCTTCTCTAACTTTAACCAAACATCGTTTTCTCTTCCCATTCCCAAGTCTTCCCGGGCTTTTTGATCAATAAAAGCACTACTGGTAGCGTATTCTATTTTTTGACTCAAAATTTGATTTTCTTCCACCAATCTAATTATTTCCTTTTCAGTTTTTAAATTTATTTTTCTTGCTTCCCTTAAAGTGTTATATTGATTTTTAATATTACTAATTATTGAACCTATTATTATCAACCCCAATATTAATAAAAAAAATCTCTTCATAAACTTGTGTTTAATCCTAATTTGTGTTATTATAAGCCATATTTATAATAAAAATTTAATAATATGGCCGACTTATCAATCGAAAACGCCTTAAGTCTTTTTACTGGCGCGCTTACCAAAAATGGCAAGTCAATTAACACTATTGTAGCCTACAAAGGTGACTTAAACCAATTGGTTATCTTCCTAAAGAAACAGTATGAAATTTCTAATATTGATGCTATTACTGAAGTTCATATTGAAGCTTTTAAAAAAGATTTAACTCAAAATGAATATACATCTAAATCTATTTCCCGAAAACTTAATTCCATTAAGAATTTTTTCTCCTTTTTAAAAAACGAAGGTGTAATTATAAATGATCCTTCACTTGAAGTTAAACATCCTAAATACGAAAACGATTTACCTAAAATTTTAAAACCGATTGAATATCGTTCCCTTCGCGATGCTTGTCGAAACGACAGTCGTGCTACTGCCATTGTCGAATTAATGTTGCAATCCGGTCTAAGAATTAAAGAAATTGAAAATTTAAAATTAGATAATGTCAAAGAAAGTGAAATTTTAATCGAAAATTATGAATCTCATCCTTCTCGTATTGTTCCTCTAAACAACTCAGCCAAAACTGCTCTTAAAAAATATTTAGATGACGGTCGCTACCCAGGTAAAGCTAAAAATGTTTTTGTTACTAAAACTGGTCGTAGCCTATTAGCCAGAAATATTCGCAGTCTTTTAAATCGTTATTTTGATAAGGCTGATATTAAAGATATCAAAGTAAATGATCTTCGTAATACTTTTATTGTTTTCCAACTTAAATCCGGTGTTCCAATCGATGTTGTTTCCCAAATCGTTGGCCACAAAAGAATTTCCACTACTGAAAAATATTTGGAATTAATCGATTCTAAAGAAGAATCCCGAGGCATCAAATTAAAGGAACTTTAATTTCTATTTTAGAAATTGGAAATTAGACATTGGAAATTTTATAGTCTTGCTCTCTTGGCTATTTCCGCCTCCACCAATTCTCTTGGTCGTCCATATTTTAGCGCCGATAATCTCTTTATCATTTCTGCCTTTTTAGGATCTCCCGGTTTTTTCTTTTCCGCCGCCGCTACCTTTAAAGAAAAAGGTTGTTTTGGTACTCCATTTATCATAGTTTTTAAATAAACTTCCCCAGTTCCTAAATTCAACAGATCATGTTCTCCAAATTCCGGTTGGAATTGTTTGGTTAAAAATCCAGCATCTGAAATACCCAATCTAAAACTGGCTATAGTACCAACGTTTCCAAAAACAGCATTTTTAACTTCATCGTCCATTTGTGAAATAAATTGATTTGCCACAGTTAAATTTAAATGATATTTTCTCGCCTCCGACAAAATTACGGCAAAATCCTGAGTCGCAAAATTTTGAAATTCATCCACATATAAATAAAAATCTTTTCTGTTTGCTTCTGGTGTATCCTGCCGGCTCATAGCTGCAATCAATATTTTAGGAATTAAAACCAAACCCAAAAAAGCCGAATTTTCTTCTCCAATTGTTCCTTTAGCTAAATTTATGATTAAAATTTTTCCCTCATCCATTGCTTTTCTAAAATTGAAAGACGAAGTACTCTGACCAATAATATTTCTCATCATCGTGTTAGTAATAAATCGGCCAAATTTTGATACGATATAATCTAAAACTTCTGATTTATGGAAATCCGATGTTTGAGCAATTTGATCAGTCCAATAACGTCTTACCATTGGGTCAGTTAATTTAGGCAATAATTCTTGGACATACGATTGATCCGTCAAACAGCGAACAATTTCAATAAAAGTTGCCCCTGGTTCAATCATTACTGTTAACATTATATTTCTGATTGCATGTTCAAATCGAGGTCCCACAATACCGGTTTTATAAGGATCGTAAAGTTTATACATCAAATTAATAATGGAACTGGTCACAAAATCTTTTTGATCTTCTCTTTCACATTCCATCACATTAAAACCCATTGGCCTTTCAGTTTGCGATGGATCAAAATAAATTACATCATCAACCCTTTCTGGTGGAATTCTTTCCAAAATACTTTCATAAGTATCATGAGGATCAATAAAACAAACTCCATGTCCAGCTTTTATATCCTGCAAAGCCATATCAGCCAAAAGCCATGATTTACCTACACCAGTTTGTCCCACAATATAAAAATGTCTCTGTCTATCGCTTGGTGTCATACAAAATTTTTTGTTTACTCCTCGATATAAATTATCACCAATATACAGTCCTTCCTGCGGTGATTCTATTGGTGCTGGTGCTTTCTTTGCTTTTAACCAATAAATATTAGGTGTTTCTATTGATTTGTTAGGAAAATGAAAAATACCAGCAATTTCATCAGACGATAAAATAGTCTTATTCTTAATCCACATCAAGGCTGGATATTTATAAATAAAATCAGCCATAAACATCGATTTAACTCTTATTTTTTTGCTAGTAAATTTATTCCATGGTGATTCAAATTGACCAAAACAGGCTTTAATATTAGAAATATTCATTTTAGCTATTTCTCTGTTTGGCGCCACTGCCACCACCCTTACTATTACTTCAAAGCCGGTTTTACCTGATTTTTGTTCGATTGCCTCTAATTGTTTTGCATCAATTTTATAAGAAGCCTTTTCTGGATTAGATTCACTCTTTTTAGTTGAACTAATAAAACTCTTACCTATTTTTGCCCATTTTCCATCAGTTGGTGATAATACCAATTGGATTGCTACAGTTTCATTTTCATTTAATTTAGATAAAGTTGAAGTTACTGCCGCTAATGGGTCAGTCGAAATTTCTTTGTAAGTTTTAAGTGGATAATGTGATGATTTTTTTAATGCCAACCATAAATATTCCACTTTACCATCGCTCGTATATATATTTGGTTCTTCCACAACCTTAATATCAGCTCCAGCATAAACACTATAAACCTGTTTTTCAATTAAATCTTGGAACTTTTCTGGAATAGAAATATAAAATTTAATATCATCATGTGTCCCGATAATTTCTAGTGACACACTTGGCTGAGCTATTAATGGTTGTAAAATTTTTATTTTTGCTGATTTATACAAACTACCAATTGAACTAATTATTTGTTCTCCAGCATCAATTTTAATTTCATTATCCTGAGGCACAGCCACCAGCAAAGTAATTAATTTTAATGATTTTTCTTCTCTATCTTTCCATTTCCACCATAACAACAAAATCCAACCCAAAAATACCAAAAATACTCCAACCATTACTATTATTAGTAGTGAGATTAAAATATTATTTATTTGTTGAACTATCAAACTTTGATTCATTCCTCATTAAATTTTACATTACCTTTGTTCTTTTTTATTAATCTAAACACAAATTCTGATAACCATCGTCCTGCATCTCCAACTGTTTTACCAAAACCTTCAGAAAAAACCCGCTTATTTGTTGGTAAACTAATTTTTGTTACCGTTGTTGCAATTGATTGTAAAGCCGAATCATCATTTCCATTATTTTGTCCTTGATTATTCAAACTTGGATCTTCTTCTACTTTCTCCATCCAATTCTTAACTTCTCTAGGAATAACAACCTCTCTGTTCTTTTCCAGATCAATCATTTCTCCGCTTTGTTTTTCTTCTCTTTCCTTAATTACTTCCTTTGTTTCATCTATTATTAATCTTTCTTTATTTTCAGCCATGTATACAGTATAAGTTAAATTGTATAATTAACACAATGGTTGAAAACGAATCCAATTTTTCCAAAATCAGAAAAATAGACAACAGTCGTCAATGGCTGCCTTTTTGGACTACTATTCTCCTTATCTTCATTATTGTTTTGATGTTTTGGTTTTTTAAGGGTGGCAGTTTCAAACTCTATGCCAGTATTTTTTTCTCTATTTATTCCATTACTGGCCAAATTTGGGTTTCTGTCATTTTAATTGGTATTATCCAAAATATTATTTTTTTACCTCTTCGTATTATTGGTAATTCTTTTGATCCTTCTCTTAAAAAATTTGAAGATGAATTAGACAAAATTAAAAAAGAAGAAACCCAATCTTTAGTTTTTACTAAAAAAATTAAAGAGGGTAGTTTACCGGTTGTTTTTTATATTTTTAATTTTTTTGTTAATTCCATTGCTTTTTTCTCTGCTGGTCGCATTTTTTTAATTGATTTTTATTCTGACCCCTTAAAACTTCAAAAAATGAATCTGCTCTATGATTTTGTTCCCTATCCTAAATACCCCCTAAAAGGAATTAATTTTCATTTTCCTCTCTTTAAAATTACCGAAACTATGGCTCTTAATTGGTCCAAAATCTTTATGATTATTGGTCTTATTGTTTTGTTTTTTGTTGTTATCCGACTTCTATGGAGAATTTTACGCATTTTTCTTGGTCGTAATAAAAAAGTCCTTTTTGCTCGTATCAAATATAACCGGCTTTTATTTACCATCAGTGGTTTTGGCGGTGTTTTACTTATTTTAATAGTCTTTTTTCTACGTCATATCCCTACCGCTTTTGAATCCTTTGTTTTTATCGCCAATCTTAGTCATCAGAATACCCCCATGAATTTTGTTACTGCTGTCGGCACCTTTATTGTAACTATTCATGCCGGTTACCGAAATAACACCGAAGCTGCCAAAAAAGCTGAATTAATAAATATTCCCCCCGAAATAATTAAAAAAGTTTTTCGCGATAAAATGCAGCAAAGTTTTAAAAATGCCATTGTTCTTGGTCTTGGAGCCTTCTTTATTACCAACCAAATTCCTTCTGCCTTTGAATTATCGGTCACTACTTTTGAAGTAATGTACCTTATTTATCCTTATACCTTTGGCCAGATTATCAAAAAAACCAACAAACCCCTTCCATCTCCTCCAACTCCCGAATTAATTGTTGCCGAAAAAATATCATGAAACCAGATGCTATTGAGATTCTGACTAACTATAAAAATATTTTATGGCCTGAAATAGAAAAACATCTCGATCTTATTAAAAACTATCCTACTTTTTGTAAAATAAACCCAAAATACCAACCACTTTTAGATCTTCATTTTCAAATGGTTTCAGATTACCCCCAAAGAAAGGGCAAATATCTTCGTCCAACTCTTCTAATGTTAACTGCTCAATCACTTGGAGTTAACTTAAAAAATACTCTTTTCACTGCCGAATCAATGCAGATTTCTGAAGATTGGATTTTAGGCCATGATGATATCGAAGACCAATCAGACGAGCGCCGTGGTCAACCAGCCATTCAAAAAATTTACGGCAACGAATTGGCTCTTAATGCTGGTGATGCTCTTCATATTTTGATGTGGCAAATTTTAAGTAAAAATTATTCAATTTTGGATCCAATTATTGCTCAAAAAATTGAAGACGAATTTTTTCTTATGTTAAATCGTACTATTCTTGGTCAAACCATCGAAATTAAATGGGCTCAAGACAATCGTTTTAATCTAACCGAAGAGGATATCCTTCTAATTTTAGAAAGCAAAACTGGTTATTACACCATTGCTGGTCCTATGCGCCTTGGTGCCATTCTGGCTGGTGCCACCGACCAACAACTAGAATCAATTTATAAATTTGGTATTTTACTTGGCCGATCCTTTCAAATTATTGATGATCTTTTAGATTTAACTTCCGATTTTGCCGGTCAAAAGAAGCAGCAAGGTAACGATATCTACGAAGGCAAAAGAACCATTATGTTAATTCATTTATTAAATAATTCTTCATCAGAAGACTTAATTAAATTAAAATCAATTCTTTCAAAAACTCGCGTCAATAAAACAGAGGATGAAGTTGCTTGGGTAATTTCCAAAATGACAAAATATGGTAGTCTAGATTATGGCCGTTCTTTAGCCAAAAAATATGCCCAAGAAGCTCAACAAATTTTCGACAATGAACTAAAGTTTTTATCCGAAAAACCGTTTAGATCCCAACTCCAATCCATTTTCGACTTTATCCTTACCCGTAATCATTAAATTACATAAATAATTTTCGCTGACGATATTTTTCCGCGCGCAATCATGTGAGGTGCAATGTCGAAACGCGTGAGCACGGAAAAATGTCGTCAAGAAAATGAATTTAGCTTTAAATATAAGGTATAATTGGCCAATGGACAACCAAGTTGACGAAATTAAACAAAAACTTAACATTGTCGATGTAATTAATCGTTATGTTCCTTTAAAAAAGAAAGGTCGTCATTACTGGGCCTGTTGTCCTTTTCATGGTGAAAAAACTCCTTCCTTTTCTGTCTCCGAAGAGCTTCAAATTTATAAATGTTTTGGTTGTGGTCAAGCTGGCGATATTTTTAATTTTTTGCAAAATTATGAAAAAATTGATTTTCGCGAAGCCCTAGAAGAATTAGCTAAATTAGCCGGTGTCACTTTGATTAAAAGCAGTTTTATTGATCATCAGGAATCAAAAAAGAAATTATTAATTGAAATTAATAATCAGGTTGCCAAATTTTACAATTATATTCTTTTGTCTCATCCACTTGGTAAAGAAGCCCTAGACTATGTCACCAACAGGGGAATTACTATCGATACTATTAAAACTTTTAGTATTGGTTTTTCTCCCAACGATTCCAAATATATTAGTAACTATATTTTAAAAAAAGGCTATAAAATTGATGATTTAATTGCCACTGGTACTTTTGGTAAAAGCCATTATGGCAGTGGTCTTTATGATCGATTTCAAGGCCGATTAACCTTTCCTCTTCATGATTATCGAGGTCATATTGTTGCTTTTTCTGGTCGCATTTTACCCAGCTCTAAAAATTCCAATATGGCTAAATATATTAATTCTCCAGAAACTGAAATTTATCATAAAAGCCAAATGCTTTTTGGTTTAAATATTGCCAAAGAAGCAATTAGAATGGAAAATTCAGTCATTATTGTCGAAGGTGAATTTGATATGATTTCTCCTTTCCAAAACGGTTTTAAAAACATCGTTGCTCTCAAAGGAACTGCCTTTACTCAAGACCAACTCCAACTTCTTCGCCGTTACACTGACACTCTTATTTTAGCTCTTGATTCTGATTTTGCTGGTAATAACGCCTCTCGTAAAAGTATTGAATTAGCTGATTCAATGGAATTTGACATTAAGGTTTTAAATTTAGGTGATAAATACAAAGATCCAGATGAAGCCATTAAAGCTGATCCTGAATTTTTTAAATCGCAATTAAAAAAATCTACCGATGTTTGGGATTTTATTATCCAATCTCAAATAAAAATCAATGACATCGATACTATCAAAGGTAAAAAAGAAGTTTTAACTGTAGTTTTGCCTTTTTTAGTCAAAATTAAAAACTCAGTTGTTAAATCTGATTATTTCAAAAAATTAGCCAACGAAATCAATTCTAGTGTTGAGTCTATTTATGAAGAAGCCAAAAAATATGAAAATACTAATCCCACCAATTTTAATTTAATTGTCCCCAAATCAAAACAGCTAGAAGAAGAATCAGAAAGCAAGACGGAAAAATTAGAAGAATTATTATTAATTTTAATTATCGGCGCCAAAAACCCAGCTAAATTAGCTCAAAAACTCAAAAAACATCTCAACAATTTAACCGTTTCCCGTTTTAAAACTATTGCCAAATTTCTTTTAGAAAAAGAAGATCAAACTTTAAAAGAAATATTGGATTCTTTGCCTGCCGAAATTAAACCACTTTTTCAAACTCTTTATTTTGAATCAGAAAAAAACCAAATAGAATCTAAAACCCGTTTATTAGAAATAAAAAAAGCCACCACTAAGATAAATTCAGTTTTACTAAAAGATAGGCTAAATCAGCTTAGTAATCAAATCAGTAAATTGGAAAATGATGAAGATGAAACCAGTTTAAAGGAAGTTGAAGATGAATATAATCAAGTCCTTGAAAAACTCCATAATCTCCAATCAACTAAATAAAGATTTCTCCCTTTATTAAGAGGAGATGTCTCACGGCAGTGGGACAAAGAGGTTTTTATTCAAAAACTAGATTTTTCCCAGTTTTTCCTATACAATATACCGCATGGTAGCCACGTTAAACATATCCAAAGTCAAACAAACGTTACTTAATCAAGCTAAGAAGCTTCATTATCTTACCAATGATGAAATTCTAAGTCAAATCCCCGAGCCAGAAAAGTATCTTCAAGAAGTTGATGAAGTTTTTAACTATCTCTTTGAACATGGAATTGATGTTTTTGATAAAGTTGAATCAAAAGAAGTTCTTGAAATTGAAAAAGAAAAGAACAATTCCATGGATTTATTGAATATGTTATCTCAAAAAGGTAATGTTGATTCGGTTAGAATGTATTTAAAAGAAATCGGAAAAATCAATCTTTTAACTTTTCCTGAAGAAGTCGATTTAGCCCAACAAATTGAAAAAGGTTCCAGTTCTGCCCGCGAAAAATTAATCAACGCCAATTTACGTCTTGTTGTTTCTATTGCCAAAAAATATATTGGTCGTGGTTTAACTTTTTTGGATCTAGTCCAAGAGGGTAATCAAGGTTTAATGCGCGCTGTTGAAAAATTTGATTGGCATCGTGGTTTTAAATTTTCTACCTATGCCACTTGGTGGATTCGTCAAGCCATCACCCGTGCCATCGCCGATCAAGCCAAAACTATTCGTATTCCTGTTCACATGGTCGAAACCATTAATAAAGTTTATAAAGCCACCCGAGCCTTGACTCAAAGATTAGGCCACGAACCAGAAATTGAACAAATTGCCGAAGAAGTCGGCATAACTATCGAAAAAGTTGAAGAAATTTATCGTATTTCTCAAGATACCACCTCTCTTTCCACTCCAGTTGGTGATGATGAAGATTCATTTTTAGGTGATTTTATCGAAGACACTACCCAAATGTCACCCTACGAAGAAACTAGTAAAGAATTACTTCGTGAATCAATTGAAGAAGTTTTAGGTTCCTTAGACGAAAGAGAAACCAAAGTTTTATCTCTTCGTTTTGGTCTAATGGGGGAAACTCCCAAAACTCTCGAAGAAGTCGGCAAAATTTTTAATGTCACTCGTGAACGTATTCGTCAAATCGAAGCCAAAGCTCTTCGTAAACTTCGCCACCCTAGCCGTAGAAAAAAATTGCAGGATTATCTAGAATAAAACATGCCATACACCAAAGTTGCTGCTCACGGCCTAATCAAAAAAGATAACAAATTTTTAGTCACTCATCGATCTTCAATCAATGATTACATGCCAAACATTTGGGATATTCCTGGTGGCACCATCGAATTTGGTGAAAAAGCCATCGATGCCTTAAATAGAGAAATTAAAGAAGAGACTGGTTTAACTGTTGATGTTGGTAATTTTATTTTTTGTTACGATTTTCTTTCCAACCCCGAGCGTTATCAATTTCAAATGGTCTATGAGTGTGAATATAAAAATGGTGATGTTAAGTTAGATCCCCAAGAACACGATGATTTTAAATGGGTTACTTTAGATGAATTAGAATCTCTGCCAAAAATTGCCTTTTTAGACGAACTATTTAAATTCCTCAAAAATCATCGGTAAAGCATTTTCGACATTTATTTCCTCAAACTCTTTTCCTGTAATTTTACTTATCATCATTTTTATTGGTCCGCTGTGGCTTACTACCAATACAGTTTTTGCGTCTTCTAATTTCAAATCCTCCAAAAAAAGTTCACTTCTTTTTTTTAAATTAGCCAAACTTTCTATTCCCAATTCTTCATTTATTTTGTTATCTTTATCCATTTCTTCCCAATCAATCAGTTGAGTTTCCATTTCTGAATATTCTCCAAAATCTCTTTCCATTAATAATTTCGACATAAAAATTTTTCCTTCAATTGGATATTTGTCCAAAATACAGTTTAAAGTTTCTTTTGTTCTTTTTAGAGGGGAACAAAAAACCATATCTATCTTATATTTTTCTTTTAATTCTTTCCCTACTTTTTTAGCTTGTTCAATTCCTTTTTTTGTTAATTTGCCTTCAGTTTGGCCTTGTAAAATATGATTAGCGTTTGCTTCCGA